>JBBQXZ010000284.1:0-6224 GCA_038209145.1 Cytophagales bacterium
CGAACGCCCAATAATGTATATAAGGCGGAACAGTAGTAAATTCAAGGATTTTGGCTCGTATCAAAATTTGTGCTTAACCGAAAGTTTTGTGGTATGAAATCGCCTACTTTTCATATACTGACCGTTATGTGTGATTTAGAAAAAACCGATCTTCTTTTATAAGTGAAACGCTTAAGCAAATAAACATTGAATAAAAAACAAACTATGGATAATATCAATAGTATTCCTCCACAAGATGGACGTATCATAATCGTAACCGGAGCAAATACAGGCTTAGGTTATGAAACAACATTGATATTGGCCAAAAAAGGAGCAAAAGTCATCATGGCTTGTCGGGACTTATCAAAAGCCAATACAGCTAAAACCGAGATAGAAAATAAAGCGCCAACTGCAGATTTAGAAGTCATGGAAATCGACTTGAGTAGCTTGAATTCTGTTCGGAATTTTGCAACAGAATATAAGTCAAAATTCAACCGATTGGATGTTTTGATAAACAATGCTGGGGTAATGACACCACCTTACACAAAAACTGAAGATGGATTTGAATTACAGTTAGGCGCAAATTACCTAGGGCATTTCCTACTCACGGGATTATTGCTCGATACCATCCTGAAAACCCCCCATTCTAGAATTGTGACATTGAGTTCAATTGTCCATAAAAATGGCAACATCAATTTTGATGACCTACAAAGCGAGAAAAAGTACTCCGCATCAGACGCATATGCCCAGTCAAAGCTGGCTTGTTTGATGTTTACTTTTGAACTACAAAGGAGGTTAGAAAAGCAAGATGGTCATCAAACAATCTCAACTGCCTCACACCCGGGTATTGCAACTACTGAATTGAGTCGGCACATGCCTAAGATAATCTATACCATTTTGAGATATACGATTGCACCATTTCTTACACATGCTCCTGTTGAAGGTGCAAAACCAACTATTCTCGCGGCTATTGGTGAAGCCAAGGGGGGTGGTTATTTTGGACCAACAGGGTTTAAAGAGATGAAAGGAGAAGCAGGTAAAGCGACATTTACAGATTTATCAAAAGATGAAACTATAGCAAAACGTCTTTGGGAAGTATCGGAACAGTTAATTGGTTTAAAATATTTATAATTAAAAGTTGGGTCTTAAAAGAAAGCTTTAGACCATAAAAACTTAACAACGTTGCAATATAAACCATAAAAAGAACGCATATTCTTACGTTATACCTAATGTGAAAAAATGAAAAATGCCATCCTTTTATTATCGATCCTTTTTCTGAGTTCATTCTCAGGAATTGAACGTGATATCGTGACTATCCAAGCAGGACAATAAATACAGATTGAAGAAACAATTATTAGTCTTAATAAGACTACATGAAATTCTTTATGGCTTTCTTATTGATTTGGATAGCATTAATTTTGACCGACAATGGATGGAAATCAAACAGGTTCCACATCCGAATATGTCCTCTTTTCATCCCACAAAATAAAATAGCTTACCACAACCACTGAAAAAACCTGATAGGCAGCCACAACAACCGTCATCCATTCACCCAACTGTGACCCAGACCCAAACCAATCTCCCAACCAGAAAATAATGGCTAATCCCACCGCTGATTTTATAAGTTCATAAATCCAAGCACGGGGATTCCGATCCATCAATTCGGTGTACGCATAAACAGAGGCAACAATATACCCGCCGTAGACAAAAGCCAAGGGAATACCAATTTCCAGTATATGGGCAAACAGGTAAATAAGCAATCCATAGTTGAAAAACAACTGCGTCCAGGCCCACAAGTTGAAAGCCTGGGAAGTGGGGGTAGCATACTTCTCAAAACTAAGCGGATTGGTAATGGCATGCACGGGAAATTTTTCAGCAACGTCTACAGGTCTCCATCCGGTAGGCTTGTACCAGATACGTAGCTTGTCCTTCCAGTTTTGGGTATGGTAGGCATCTTTTGCCATAAGAAAAAAATGCTGGAAATTGATTTTGATGGGATTCCATGTTCTTGCGGGACGGGTGATGCCATACGCGCACCGTTCATCCGCCACCTCTTCCTGGTAAGTTCCAAAAAGTTTGTCCCAGATGATAAAAATTTGTCCGAAATTTTTATCCAGGTACCGCTCATTGATGGCATGGTGCACCCGGTGGTGGGAAGGCGTCACAATAAGTTGCTCAAGCCATCCCATTTTCCCAATCAACTGGGTATGATACCAAAATTGCAGAAATAGGTGAATGGGAGCAACCACGGCGATCACCTCCACGGGCACACCAATGATTGCAGCGGGCAAAAGTAAGAAGGTGAAATAGTCAAATATGGTGGAAACCGTCTGCCTCAGTCCGCAGGTCAAGTTGAATTCTTCACTGCTGTGGTGAATCACATGCCGGTTCCAAAGGATGTTGATTTTGTGCTCCCAGCGGTGGGCCCAATACCCCTTAAAATCAATTACTATAAACGTGGTCAAATAGGTAATCCAGGTGGATCGAATGTCAAATACGGCCAGATGGCCTACCAACCAGTCATAGGTAAGCAGGGAAACAGTCAACCCCAAGACGTCCTTGATTACGTTGGTCATGCCGGAACTGATACTGGAAACGCTGTCCAGGCTATGGGATACCGTTTTCTGCATTTTTCTGGCTGCCAATGTCTCGATGAGAATAAGCAGAAGAAAAATGGGCATGGTATAATTCAATACCTGGGCATATGCTTCCATAAATGAACGTAAGGGAATTACTTTTCAAATTTAAATAAAAAACGGACATTTTTTCAAAAAAAGTAGGCCAACATATTGGCATGCTTGATTAACCGCTGAACTTCCTCCATAAATAAATCAAAAGACTAAGCAGCAGGCTGATCAGAATCGAAGTTCCCAGTGGAAAGTAGAACGTAAAGTTTTCCCGCTTCACGATAATATCGCCGGGCAGGAATTTCCAGCCGGTCAATTTTGGTACCCCCCAAAGCAGGAGTCCGGCCGCAACCAATAAGAGTCCGGTAAAAATCAGTATTTTTGCAATCGTAGGCATCCCGTTATCCATACCCCTAAATTAATGAATGTACTCGGAAAACTCTATTTGATTCCCAGCGTTTTGGCAGAAGGGACAGCACATCAGGTAATCACCCCGCAGGTGAAAGAAATCATTACCAATACAAGCTTTTTTTTGGTGGAGAATCTCCGAACTGCCAGGAGATATATCAGCAGCCTTCAGCTGGGTGTCGATATTGGTACGCTAGATATCCAAGTCATGGACAAAAATACCGGTGTCCAGGAACTACAGCTACTGATGAAGCCTGCGATCGAAGGCAAGGACATAGGGGTTATATCCGAGGCCGGGTGTCCGGGGATAGCCGATCCAGGTGCCTTGGCAGTGGCTTTTGCTCATCTGAAAGGTATTCAGGTGGTACCACTCTCGGGTCCTTCTTCTATATTTATGGCATTGATGGGATCAGGTTTTAGCGGACAGACATTTACTTTTCACGGTTATTTGCCGATAGACAAAAAAGAACTGGAAAATGCTATACGTACATTAGAAAACACGTCCAAAATAGACCGCAGTACCCAGATCTTTATGGAAACACCTTTCCGCAATCAAAAGATGCTGGATAATCTCCTACAGCACCTACACCCCGAAACGCTGCTTTGTATTGCCAAGAATATCACCGCATCCGACGAACTGATCCAAACCAAGCGGGTGCGGGATTGGAAGCGGAACCCACCTGAACTCCACAAAATACCGACTGTATTTTTGCTATCGGTCACCTAGGAAGTAGTACCGTATCGCCAAACTGGGAGAACTCATCTGGCCAGCCAAGTTTAAGGCCCAGCTATTAAAGTAGTTATTAATCTCATTATCAACAAGGGCATTCGTACGGATTCGGTGCAGGTCGGCTTCCAGAACAATAAGTTCCAAACTCCAACGGTTGGAGGGAAAATATATGAGACCAAGATTTCCAAAGATCCCAAATTCGTGGGTTTTAATATGACTTACGCTCCTTTCCGTTTCCCTAATAGACGCTGATTTGTCATTATCAAATAAATATTCCAGGCCAATTGTACCAATCAGGAAAAGTTGATCCTGAATGGGAATATGCTTACGAACACCTGAAAATGCCCGAAATGTTTTTTCAATACGGTGAAATATTTCTCCAGAAGGAAAGACCACTTTTCTATCCCTATTTCCAATAGAACTACCTCCTAATATACTCCAATTATCAGCAAAGAAATAGGCGTATTCCGGAGTGAAGGATATGCTCTTTGATAATGTAAGCCCTTGGGGAGTAGCCTCATACCTATTTAAAGATACTGTAGCACCTACGGCATGGGTTCCTTTCTCCACTTGGGCATAACCCGGAAATCCTGCGACCAATAAGAAAACGGCCAATAACACCGATTTTTTCATGGCTTTTTGGCAGGAATAAGGTAGAACAATCCCAATGTACTGTTAGTTATGAGGTTAAAGGAGAACTGGTTTACATTTCCTTCATACTCCATTCCTATCCCATCTTTTCTCCATTCTTGTGTAATTCCTCCCAAATTGAGTTCAGCCATCCACCGGTTGTTGAACCTGTAGGCAGCTCCGGGAATCACCGAAATCCGAAATCGATTAAATCCAGATTGGCCCCGGAAATCCCTTAGGTATGTCGTTGTGGGTTGAACAAAAGCGAACACTTTTTCCGAAATCTTGAAATACCTTCGAAAAAACACTCCCATTCCTCCCCCAGATCTAAACCTATCCGGTGAATCTGGGGTGGACCAATTAAAATATAGGCTCGGCATTACACCTATTGCCGAGCGAGAATTAACAAAACGCCCAATCTGGGGATCAAGGCTAACATAGGTATAACTACTAGTAGCAGTAGAATTTGATCTCCCGGATACACCGACCCCAAAACTACCGCCTAACATCACATCTCCTTTGGTAAACTGTCCCATAGCCTGATGGGCAGATAAGGTAAAGGCAAGCGAGAACAAACAATACAAGTTTTTAATTAACATACGATTAAAATCTGAAAAGATGAAGAATAAGCTGGACGATCAAATTGTTAAAATAATGAAAAATTAGAACCATAAATTTAAGGTACAAACGGGCAAATTTTAATATAGTTGTGAAAAAAATCGATTTATTTTTAAATAATTAGTAGGTCTAAGATTTCCTTACTTTTTTTAATTTTTTCCAGTGATGTTTCTTTATTCTCGCTTTTTGTTTCATTTTCGGGGGATGGATTTACAATGGATTGCAGAAGGATTGCAAGCAGGCATTCAGGAGATGACCTGGCTGGAGGCTGTTGCCGTATTTTTTGGGCTTGCATCGGTGTATTATTCGATGAAAGAAAATATCCTGGTATTTCCCACAGGTATTGTAAGCACGCTGATCTATGTCTGGATTTGCCTGCAGGTAAAGCTCTACGCGGACATGGGCATCAACGCCTATTATTTTACCATGTCGATTTTTGGCTGGTACATATGGTCCCGACCGAAGCCGGGGGATGAAAAGGTTCCCGTCACCTGGCTGGACAGGAAGGGGGTTTTTTCTTCTTTGGGCTTATTTTTGGGATCCTATGGGATACTTTATTTCGTATTGCGGCACTTCACGGACAGTGATGTTCCCTATTGGGATTCATTTACCACCTCCTCTGCCTTTGTAGGGATGTGGTTGATGGCCAAAAAGAAAGTTGAAAACTGGATAGCCTGGATCGTCACCGATTTGGTGTCGGTGCCCTTATACCTGTATAAGGGCTTGCTTCTTACTTCCTTTCAGTTTCTGGTTTTTACCGTTCTAGCTGTCCTGGGATTGATCGCCTGGATCAAATCTGCCAAACTCCAAGCCAAACATGCTTAAGAAAATAGTCATCATTGGCCCGGAATCTACCGGGAAAAGTACCTTGACCAAAGCACTGGCAGACCATTTTGGAGAACCTTGGGTGCCGGAATATGCCCGGGAATATTTGGAACACCTAGAAAGACCGTACGAATTTGACGACTTATTGGCCATCGCCAAAGGCCAGGTGGACTTGGAGGAAAGACAATCTAAACAGGCCAACAAGTTTCTCTTTTGCGACACCGATCTACATGTCCTACAAGTTTGGAGCGAATCCAAATATAAGCGGGTGGATCCTTGGATTTTGGAACAGATTGAATTGCGCAGGTATGACCTTTATTTGCTGACGGATATTGATACCCCCTGGGAAGCGGATCCCCAGCGGGAACATCCCGACCCGGAAATGCGGCAATATTTTTTTGACTGGT
>JBBQXZ010000285.1:0-6200 GCA_038209145.1 Cytophagales bacterium
CTGACAGCATATTTTGCTGTTGCGGATTTTTTTTAAATGAAAGCCCAACCTTTCATCAGACATCAAGTAAAAAAAACACAATTATCACATTTTGCCACTAATATTTGCCTATATGGTATTGGTAAAGTGGTTTAGGAAGAAATTTTATTAACCCTATTTATAGAAAGAGATGAAAAAAAATCGAAGAGGTTTTTTGAAAGAAGTTGGATTGTTGGGGCTGGGAGCTACAGTAATCGGATCACTTCCGGCGTGTGGTACCAAAGAAGCAGAAACTGCACAGGTTCCTTCGGCCAGGGAGTGGACCTCAGATCCGGAGTGGCTGAAAGTGAAGTATGGTGAATGGAGTGGGCCAGGAGTTCCGGTAGGCCCAGGGCCTATGGACCAGGTGCTTTTAAAGAATTATGCCCCCCGGTCCTCGGTTATTGCCCCACAGACGTTTATTCCAAAAGCCAAATTTCCCGTTATCGATATTCACCTGCATCATTACCCTGCCCAAGAGAAAGGAAAAAGGCCAAAGGAAGCCTTGGAGGAATGGATAAAAACCATGGATGAGGTAGGTATTGAAAAGTCGGTGATCCTGACGGTGGCCACAGGATCCCAGTTTGATATGATGGTGGATTTCTACCTGAATTCCTATCCGGATAGGTTCCAACTCTTTTGTGGCATAGAAAAGAAGGATATCGACAAGCCGGATTACCCGGAAAGGGCTGTAAAGGAATTGGAGCGTTGCTATAGCCTAGGTGCCCGAGGGGTGGGCGAAGTCACCGATAAAGGATACGGTATTACAGGCGATCCCCGTTTGGCACCCAATCAAAGGATGCATTTCGATGATGTCCGTTTAGATACTTTTTGGCGCAAATGTGCGGAGTTAAATATTCCCGTGAATCTCCACTTGGCCGATCATCCATCCTCCTGGCAACCGCCGGATGTCTATCAGGAAAGAACCCCAATTTTTCAGCAGTTTAACCAGTTTGGAAGTGACGGGGTACCGTACGATGAACTGCTGGATTATCTCCCTAAACTCCTGACAAAACATCCGGATACCACCTTTATAGCCTGTCACTTGGCCAACCTGGGCAATGATTTGGCCAGGTTGGGACAGACATTAGATGCCTACCCCAATTTATTCCTGGATATTTCGGCAAGGGATTATGAGATCGGAAGGCAACCCAGGGCCGCATCCAAGTTTCTAGCCCAATACAGTGACCGGGTCATGTTTGGGACAGACATGGGCATGGACAAGGGCATGTACCAGGGATGGTGGAGGCTGCTTGAAAGTGCCGACGAACACATGCCGGGAAGATCCTGGTGGCGGTACTACGGGCTGGAGCTTCCAGATGAGGTATTGAGAAAATTGTACAGGGAGAATGCGTTGAAAATACTGAATTGGACCTAACATGACGTTGTGAATAATACAAAGCATGCAGAAATAGTGACCTAGATACAACTACCAAATGAAAAATAAACGAAGAGACTTTATCAAACTTGCCGGCATGGCCGGTGCGGGAATAATAGTAGGATCAGATAGGGCACTGGCTATGCAGCCCAAAGCGCGGGATCACATGCAAGCATTCAACATGCATGGATTTCGAGCCCCCAAATTGGATCGGGTAAGAGTGGGCTTAGTCGGTGTGGGAAATCGAGGATCCGGGACCCTCATTCGCCTTGCCAGCATCGAAAATGTCGATATCGTGGCACTCTGTGATATTCTTCCGCAAAATGTTCAACAAGCTATTCAATCCATTGAGGGCTTTGGCCATTCGCCGGCAATTTACACCGATGGTGAAGATGCTTGGAAAGAACTGTGTGACCGCAATGATATTGATTTGGTTTACATCGCCACACCTTGGAAATATCACGCTCCCATTGCGGTATATGCCATGGAGAGCGGGAAGCATGTCTATACCGAACTTCCTGTTGGAGTCACCTTGGAGGAGTGCTGGCAGGTGGTAGAGACTTCGGAAAGGACCAAGAAACATTGCTACATGGGTAGTAGCTCCTGTCATGAGGGCATGTCTGCCATCGTTTTGAATATGGTAAGGCAGGGGTTTTTTGGGGAACTTGTCCACGGAGAAGGCAATTACATTCATGATCGGGTAAATGGCCCGGGAAGATGGGAGAGGGATGAGAACAATTGGTTTGGATACAGGCCCTGGCGCTTGAAGGAAAATGTGGGGAGAAACGGCAACTTATATCCACAGCATGGCTTGGGGCCTGTTGCGCAAATGATGGACCTCAATTACGGGGATAAAATGGATTATTTGGTATCTATTTCCAGCAATGACTTTACGATGGGACCAAAAATGAAGGAGCTTGCAGAAAACGATCCATACTTTGAACCTTATGAAGGGCTAAAATTCAGGGGGAACATCAATACCACCCTGATTAGAACCAACAAAGGAAGAACTATCATGCTCCAACACGATATCAGTTCACCCAGGCCAGGTTCAAGGTTCCAGCTAATCAGTGGATCCAAGGGGATTTATCAGGCTGATCCGGCTAGAATAGCCACAAGTGAAGAATGGATGAAAGAGGAGGAGTTTAAAGCACTTGTAGAAAAATTCACGCCCAAAATCACTAAGTCGTTTCAGGAAAAAGTTTCCCAGGCTGGGGGTATAAAGGGAGGCAGGTCCTATGAGCGTGTCGCTGCCAGCGACTGGCGACTGATTGACTGCCTTAGAAATGGGCTGCCAATGGAAATGGATGTCTATGATGCGGCACTATGGAGTGTGGTAACGCCCCTGAGTGAGCAGTCGGTTGCACAGATGGGAAATACGGTAAAAGTGCCAGATTTTACATCGGGGTCTTGGAAATCCAACAAGAGGGGCATGGATATCCATCTCGCCGAAGGTGGAAATACCAACTTAATATAAGCATCAGCATATGAAATGGACTACTGCAAAAAGGGGGATTGGGCAAGTAGTTCCTATGGCTATTTGCTTTTTTTGGATCTTTTCTTCCTGTGGCAACCCCCCTGGACAAAAGCAGGATAAGCTGCTGGTTTTGGATGAATCAATTCCCGGCAAGGTGCTGTCGCAATCGTATTGTCAAAGCTGCCATTTATATCCCGAACCTGCCTCATTGGATAAAAACACATGGGAAAGATCTGTTTTGCCGCTTATGGGCAGGCTCTTTGGGATCTATGAAGAGGCCGTGGCCAGGGAAGAAATTCTACGTGGAGCCATCGACAGAAGAAAGGTGGAAGAGCTGGACATGTTTCCAGCAAGCCAACGGATCACGGACGAAGATTGGAAGCATATAACTGAGTATTATATTGACGCTGCTCCGGATTCTTTGGAAAAGATTCAGCATGTAGCCAATCAGGACTTTTTGCGGGGATTCGAAATGCATATTCCCAATGGCCTAGAAAATATACAACAGGTAACCCTTATAAAATTAGACCGGAAAACCTCCTCTGTATTCGTAGGCGGTGTAGCTGCTGATAGAGGCTACTTGGCCATTTTGAAAGACGGTAAAGATCTTTCTCAATTAATTCCGTTGCCTTCCCCACCCACTGATGTTGCTTTTGGCTCCGATAATATCTCGGTTGTTTTGGCGGGGTCGCTCAGGCTTGCTTCAAGCAACAATGGGTTCGGAGAATTAATCACACTTTTCAAGCAGCCCGAAGACATCACCTTTTCTTCATTCAGAAAATTTGAAACCAAGTTGAACCGTCCCGTTCAAGCTGTTTTTGAAGACTTAAATGGCAATGGGCTTTTAGATATCCTGATTGCCGAATTTGGGTATTATGCCGGCTCCCTGACGTTATTTGAGAATACGGGAAATCCTTCGAATCCATATTTAAAAAAAATCCTCAAAAATGTACCAGGGGCCATTAAAGTAGTTGTTGAGGATATGAATGATGATGGGCATAAAGATATTGTTTGCCTTTTTGCCCAGGGAGATGAAGGCATTTCTATATTTTTTAATCAGGGAGAAGGAAGATTTGTTGAAGAACGCGTACTGAGGTTTCCTCCTTCTTTCGGTTCGGTTCATTTTGAGTTAGTGGATTTCAATCAGGATGGATTTCTGGATATTTTGTACGGAAATGGGGACAATGGAGATTACCCTGCGATTTCCAAGCCCTACCATGGCATAAGGATTTTTGAGAATGACGGAAGTAATCGATTTGAAGAAGTTTATTTTTATCCAATGTACGGCATGATTAAGTGCTCAGCGAAGGATTTTGATCTGGATGGAATTCCCGAAATCGTCGGAATTGCCTACTTCCCGGATGTGAATGATTCAATACGCAGGGATTTTGTTTTATTAAAACAGGAGTTGCCTAATAAATACCGGCCGCAATTTCTGAGTAAAAATATGGATTCCCGATGGATCACTTTTGATCTTGGGGATCTAGATGGGGATGGAGATCCCGACATTATTCTTGGATCGCATGGGAAATATATACTTGGTGTCTCCAAAGATAATATGACCACTCCATGGTTGGTCTTGGAAAATAAAACAATACCCTAGTCATCTGGATTTTTTGACTCATTAGCTTTTCAAGCAAATTTGCTATTTCATCCTTAAATTTTGTTCCAAAAAATGGATAATGGGTTGATATTTTAATTTTGTTAGTCTCCTAATAAAAGAAAAATACTTTTCTTTTATTTAAAATATTGATTCTATAGTTTTCGATAACGTTATCGTAATTAAATTTTAATATTTGTATATTTTCATGGTTATTTTTGGGTAATTTAGTCAACCAGTTACAGTAAATTATTGATCCAACTAACAATCTATTTATGAGAAAATTTACTAAAATTTTAATGTTATTCCTTTTATTTTCGGGAGGAATAAATTCTGAACACTTGCTTGCCCAGGGCGGCAGAGTGATATCGGGAACAGTCTCCGCCACAAATGGCCAGTCCATTCCGGGGGCAACGGTATTGGTGAAAGGTACCTCCAATGGAACCGTCACTGATATTGACGGCAATTATAGCCTTGCTATTGGCGCAAATGCGGAAGCGTTGATCGTTTCATTTGTAGGTATGATCAGCAAGGAGGTGGCAATAGGTAACCAAAGCCTTATCCCTATTTCCCTTGAAGAAGATACGGAAGAGATGGAGGAATTTGTAGTGGTGGGATACGGAACGCAAAAGAAAGCTACCCTGACTGGAGCCATCACAAGTGTGGAAAGTCAACAGATTATCAGCAATCCATCCATTAACCTTACTAATTCCCTATCCGGTCTTTTGCCGGGGTTAGTAGCTTTGAACAGGTCGGGAGAGCCAGGAGCAGATAATTCCACCCTTCTTATCCGAGGCAGCAACACAACGGGAGACAACAGCCCGTTTGTCGTTGTAGACGGTGTGCAAAACCCGCCAGGATGGCAACGAATTAACCCGAATGACATTGAATCCATCACCATTCTAAAGGATGCTTCCGCAGCCATATACGGTGCAAGGGCGGCGAACGGGGTGATTCTGATAACCACCAAAAGAGGTACCGTGGGAAAGCCAATGATTAATTACACCTTTAATCAAGGAATAAGCCAGCCCACAAGGCTGCCTGAGTTGGCTGGATCCCCGCTTTTTGCGGAATATGTGAATGAAATGATGGTAAGGGATGGTCAAGATCCAAGGTACTCTCAACAGGAACTCCAGCTATTCAGAGACGGAACAGATCCCAATTATCCCAATACAAATTGGTACAAAGAAGTCTTAAAGGATTTTGCGCTACAAAGCATGCATAACCTGAGTCTCCGCGGAGGGTCGGAATCAGTGAGGTATTCACTATCAGGATCTTATTCCAATCAAAACAGTATTTTTGAAAAAGGAACCCATGAGTTTAACGGGTACACAATCAGGTCAAATATAGATGCTGATGTCAACAAGTACATCAAAGTAAACCTGGATGTGAATTTGGGATTGGATGACCGGACTCAGCCGGGGACCGAGAATCCCTGGGGTTGGTTGAACGCCATTCCCATGATGCCGGTGTATTATCAGAACGGTTTCCCTTCCGCAGGCATAGAGCAGGGGCTGAATCCGGCGGTAATGACAACGTCAGCTTCCGGCAACCACAATACCAAAACAAAAAGAGCCATAACCCAAATGGGTTTTGACATCAAAGCACCATGGGTAAAAGGGCTGGGATTGGATGGATTTGTCGTTTACAGCAATGAGGATATATTTGATAAACGGTGGAGAACTCCGTGGACAGTCTATAACTATAACAAGGTAAAAGATGAATAC
>JBBQXZ010000286.1:0-6182 GCA_038209145.1 Cytophagales bacterium
TGGACAGGGATCTGAAAATAGTACAATTCGAATTGTTCGGTTTTAATCAGGGGGGTGTTTTTCAAAATCAAAAAAATCCCCCTTAATTAGAGAACCAGAGGACTTTTTCCCATGTTTTGGGATTTAGTCGGATGACAGTAAAAAAAAATCATAAAAAATTATCTCAAAGACTACATCAAATCACATAACGCTATTTATCAGCTATTTAAAATTAGCCAAGCCAGCGGAATAAAGGGTACCTCTAAGATAAAATGCTTGAGTTCTGCTCTCAAATATACCAGGGATTGATGGATTCTATTATGGACCGTCTGGGGTGCAAGATGAAGCTTGACAGCAATTTCTTTGGTGGAAAGGTGGTTATATCGGCTTAATTTAAAAATCACCTTCTGCCGCTCCGGAAGGCTGTCTACAATTACCTCTATACGTTGGTAAAGCTCTTCAAATTCCAAAATTTGGGATGCATTCTCCAGCTGTATATCAAATTCCATATCATCGCTTAATTCACAAGTTGTATATTTTTGATCCAAAACCCGAAAAACCTTATACTTTACTGCCGTGAACAGGTAATTGCGTACAACATGATGAATGTTCAACACCTTTCTGTTTTTCCAGATATCCAAAAATATATCCTGTACCAAATCTTCCGCCTCAGATTCATCAAGAAGCCTTGCGTATGCATGTTTGATCAACACATCCCAATACCTGTCATAGAGCGTTTTAAATGCCTTCCTATCATCCAAGGCAATTAATCTCAACAAGCTTTTATCGGAATTCTGCATTTTGGTAGCTGTCATTACGGGACTAAATTTAGGATCTTAATTGAATCAACCCGTCAAAACTTAATTATTAAATCATTACCAATTCAATTGTTTCAAAAGTTAGTCATTAATCACGCAGGGTTTCTATAATGGCTAAAATATTTTATTTAATACTTGCTTGGAACTAAAAAATATACGTGGAGATAACAAATTCGAATCTGATAAAACTTATTTTTTACAGAAATCAGTTGTCTTTAAGGTGGGAATAGAATTGTTGGAACCAGGTCAAGGCCCTGTAATTATGGCAACCCTGTCAGAAAATGACGTACGGGGATTACAGTCCATTATTTCTGATAAAAGCATAGGAACATTTTATCCTTCCAGATTCTTAAGGGAAGGGCAATTGTCGTAAAAACAGGTCTGAGCAATAGGCTCAAATTTAAACGGAATGGAATATTCTATGGTGCCTTTTGAACCAATTTATCTGGATTGACAGTTAGTCAAAAGGACTTCTATGATTAGCCTGATTGGCACATTCAGGCATTTAAAGATCTGCCAACGATAACCCGCTTTACTTGAAAAATACTTTATTTATCGCCTTTCATCTTATGTTTTCCAAAGCAGACAATTCATTCCATCACCCGCTTATTTCAATGCTGTGTTTAATAGGTCTCTTTGCCATACTTTCCAGCTGCACGGGATCATTGGACGTGGGAAACATCAATTTGGTAAACTGGAAAAATGACCGGCACGGATGTAATGGCCTACGGCTGCGGGATGTGGAAGAAATCCGAAAAATAAAAAACACATTTCTTGCCAAATATAATCAAGAAATTATTAAAACTTTTGGACGTCCGGATCGGGTAGAACTCGCTGGCAGAAGCCAAAGCTTCTTCATCTACTATTTGGAACCCTCAGACAACTGTGAAACTAAACCAGAAAAAGAACCCCTAAAAGTCCTTTTTCGGTTTAATGCGATCAACAAAGTAAGCGAGGTGACCGTCACCAACCTCAATCCATAAAACAAAGTGCCGCAGCCCCTAGGGTCCCGGCATTGTTTTCCAGCGTGGCCCTTTTAAGTGAAAACCCCTCGGTGTAATATTTGGTAAGATTGTTTTTTACAATTTTCTCCATGGAAGGAAGGATATGGCCAAGACCGGCAGATATTCCGCCGCCAAAATACACCTCTGTCACATCCAGGATCCTCACCGTGGAAACAATCGCTTCACCCAAGATTTCCCCTACCTCTTTGAATACTTCCAATGAAACCTTATTGCCATCATTGGCGGTGCGTACCAGCAGGTGCATGCCCAATACTTCCTTACCCAAATCCCCCACCTCCTCAGGGAATTCAGCCATTTTCCTTTTCATGATATTGATGATGCCCATTCTTCCTATCAGAACTTCCAGCCGGGTATTGTTTCGTGACAGCATATGGCCCATTTCCATGGCATTTCCCCGGACACCTTTAAACACTTCTCCGTCTATGATCAGTGCGCTTCCGATACCTGTTCCCAGTGTGATAAACAGGTAGTTCCCCGATGTCTTTTCAAGGCCAAAGTGAAACTCGCCGACCGCGGCAGCATTGGCGTCGTTTTCCAAGTGAAAAACGATGGATGGAAACTTTTCCTTTAACCTGTTACCCAAACAGAATCCATTAAGCTCAGGAATAGCCGGTATTTCCAACGTAGTGTTACGGTCTTTGCTTACCAAACCCGGTAAACCTATCCCCACATGGGAAACGTGTGGATACTTTTGAAGATACTTCCCGACTACGGTTACAAATGCCTCATTAAATCCCACGGGATCCAATTTCAGCAGGTTGGTATCCTCTTTTTGAAACTCCACAATTTCACCATCGGTTTTCACCAGTCCTACCTTCACATAGGTACCACCAACATCTATTCCCAAAAAATGCTTTTCCTTTATATCCATAATTTAGTTGCTCCTTTAATTAATTTGCTAAAATACTAAAGACTTTAAATTAATGAATGATTTCGTGAATTAATCTTCCCCGACTAATTCAATCCCCACATCTTTGATAAGAATCAGATTTTTACGATAAAGCTGACCGATAGCCTGCTTAAAATGTTTCTTGCTTATTCCCAGTTCTTTTTTTATGGCTTCCGGATCAGATTTGTCATGAAGGGGCAGGAATCCTGTTTTTTTCAATTTTTCCAAAATCAGCTCTGCCCCCTCCTCAAACTTCTGCCGTCCCGTTGGTGTCAGTTGCAAGTCTAACTTACCATCTTCCCGTATTTTTTTTACGAAAGACCTAACCGTGTCTCCTATGGCGATGGGTTGGAACACTTCGTTTTTATAAATCAACCCCTCAAAACTATTTTCCAACAGTGCTTTGAATCCCAAATCAGTCAGATCGAAAATCAATGCCTGCACTTCCTGTCCTTCCTCAAATCCCCGGGTGTCGCCTATAAGGAAGTCTTCGTATTTGCTTACCCCAATCAGCCGGTTGGTTTGATGGTCCAGGCAAACCCTGACCAGGTATTTTTTCCCTACCTCCATGGGACGGTGCATTTCTGACTTGGGCACAAAGAGATCTTTAATCATTCCCCAGTCCACAAACGCTCCAAATGTAGTTACATCTTTGACTTCCATGACCGCGAATTCATCCAGCTGAGCACTAGGCTTATCCGTGACTGCGACAGGCCTATCCTCGCTGTCGGTGTAGATAAAGACATCCAGTTCATCCCCTTCTTTTTCTTCTCCTGTTAGATACCTCTTGGGAAGCAGTACCTCCTCGTTTTCGCTTAGCAGGACATACGCGCCGTTATCGGTAAATCGTTGAATGGGCAATCGGGAAACTGTTCCTAGTTCTTGCATGGATCTCTTTCTGTCAAAAATTAATGAACAAAGGTACAAAAATTCAGGCAGGAAAGTAGACTGCATATCCCTATAAAACCAGGCGATTACTGCGGAAATTATCCAACCATAATCCGGATTTTTTGATTAAAATGGAGATATAGGGATTAAATTTAAGGCATACCTATTCATTTTTGTGATTTTGTTATTACTTTCGGGTTCTTACTTCAAGCCGCAAACCGAAACCACTACATATGGAAAACATCATTTACGCTATCAATGATATCGTATGGAGCAATGCCTTAATCGTCCTTTGCCTGGGTGCAGGAATATATTTTTCCATCGTCACGCGTTTTCTTCAGTTGACTTATTTTAGGGAAATGATCCGGTTGCTTTTTGATGGTAAATCATCCGAAAGAGGGGTAAGTTCATTTCAGGCTTTCGCAATCGCTATTTCCGGACGGGTAGGTACAGGCAACATTGCCGGAGTGGCTACGGCGATTGCCATGGGAGGGCCGGGTGCTATATTTTGGATGTGGATGATTGCCTTTTTAGGCGCATCATCGGCATTTATAGAGGCCACCCTGGGTCAAATATTCAAGCAAATAAAAGGCGGCCAATACCGGGGTGGTCCGGCGTATTATATCGAAAAGGGTCTTGGTATTAAATGGTATGCCATGCTCTTTGCATTTGCCACCATCCTGAGTACTGCTTTTTTTCTCCCCGGCGTTCAAAGCAACAGCATCGCCTTGAGCGTTCTGAATGCGTTTAATGTCCCTGTAGAGATCACAGGTGGGATCATTTGTTTATTCTTGGCCTTGGTGATTTTTGGGGGGGTAAAACGGATAGGTAAAGTGGCGGAGATTGTGGTTCCTTTCATGGCTGCTGCCTACATCCTGATGGCTTTGATAATCATCGGAATCAACATTACTTCTGTTCCGGGAGTGATAAAACTTATTGTCAGCTCTGCCTTCAATATGGAATCAACCTTTGCAGGGGTATTTGGGATGGCAATTGCCTGGGGAATAAAAAGGGGAATCTACAGCAACGAGGCCGGACAGGGAACGGCCCCCCATGCCGCTGCCGCAGCCGAGGTTAGCCATCCTGTCAAACAGGGGTTGGTTCAGGCCTTCTCTGTATATATTGATACCTTGTTTATCTGTACGGCCACGGCTTTTATGATTTTGTTTACGGGACAATATAATGTCATCAATCCGGAAGGGGGCTTTATCGTCGAAAACCTTCCCGGCGTTTCCATTGGGCCTGAATTTACCCAAAGTGCGATTAGTGTCCATTTCCCACTAATTGGGCCTGGATTTGTAGCTTTTGCGCTGGTGTTTTTTGCCTTTACGACCATCATGGCCTACTATTACATCGCTGAAACCAACCTGAGTTACCTTCAAAAAGACGGCAAACAGCAATGGCCGGTGATGGCACTTCGGATTTTGATTTTGGTTGCTACCTTCTACGGTACCATTCGTACGGCAGAATTGGCCTGGACCCTGGGGGACATTGGAGTTGGGATCATGGCTTGGCTCAATATCGTGGCCATCATCCTCCTTCGCAAGCCGGCTTTGGCAGCATTGAAGGATTACAAGGAGCAGAAAAAGAAAGGGCTGGATCCAAGTTTTAATTCAGATACGCTGGACATTTCCCACACGGAAAATTGGGATAAGATAGACGATTGAAAGCGATAATCATCTGCCTCTTAGTTGGTTTCGACTTTTCCTTTGATTGCCTCAACTACCCTACTAGGGTTTGGGGAAACCGCAATGATTTTCCGCATTTAACATCCGCTGTTATCGAAGGTAGACAGCACTTAATTTTTATTTAATCTTCCGAATACAACTGAGGGATTTTTTTTATCCCTTAGTTGTATTCCTTTTTACACTTCAGTCATCAAATTCAACACTTCAGTATCCTTTATTTTTTTCAGGACGGATTCAAACACAATTTTGAATCAAATCTTATTGCCATGAAAATCACTTTAGCGATCTGTTTTACTTTCATTATCCAGTCCTCTTTGGCGCAAACCACGATCAAGGGTGTCATAAAGGATCAAAAAGACGAGACCATTCCGGGAGCCAATATTTCCCTCAAAGGAACCTTTGAGGGCACATCCTCCGAAATAGATGGTAATTATACGTTGGTAACTGATGAGCAAGGTTCTTTTACCCTGGTTTTTCAAGCCATGGGATTCAAATCCCATGAATTTGAGGTGCTGCTAGATGGAAAATCCCATACAATTAATCCTAATTTAAAGGAGTCCATTAACGAACTGACTGCTGTGACCATTTCGGCTGGGGCGATGGAAGCTTCAGATGAAAAGAAAGCGGTGGTTTTACGGCCTATCGATATTGTCACGGTGCCCTCCGCCATGGGGGACATTATCGGTGCATTTCAGACGTTACCCGGCACGGCCAATGTGGGCAACGATGGGAGACTTTTTGTCCGTGGGGGAGATGCCACTGAAACGGCCATTTTTATAGACGGACTCAAAGTGGGGAATGCATTCGGCACCACTGCTTCCAATGTCCCAACCCGGACCCGATTTAATCCCAATCTATTTAAGGGTTCTTTTTTCAGTACGGGCGGTTATTCCGC
>JBBQXZ010000287.1:0-6159 GCA_038209145.1 Cytophagales bacterium
ATTCATTGACAAGTATCCCAATGTCCGATTGCAGGTGCAAGAAATGGTCACAGAGGATATTTTGAAAAAACTGAAAAATGATGAATTGGATTTGGGTATCGTGGTCACTCCGTTAGAAGAGTCTGGGATTGAGGAAAAATCCATTTTTTATGAAAAGTTTTATGCCTACCTCTCCAAAAACCACCCACTTCTCAAAAAGGAATCTGTAAAAATCGCAGACATTTTGGGAGAGGATTTATGGGTGTTGCAACAGGGGCATTGCTTTCGGGACCAAGTACTTTCCTTATGCGATCAGAGCAAATTCAAACGGTTAAACTTCCATTACGAAAGCGGTTCTCTTGAAGGGTTAAAAAACTTGGTGAACCGCTACCAGGGGATTACTTTACTTCCCGAGCTCGCCACTTTTGGGCTTTCACAAGAAGAAAAATACCGGCTTAGGCCGTTTGAAGGGGAACAGCCCATTCGTGAGGTTAGCTTGGTGTTGACGAGGAGTTATCTGAAAAAGCGGCAGGTGGAACTTCTCTACCAGGAGATCACAGCCGCTATCCCAGCATCCATGATTTCAAAAAATCACGGCAAAGTGGTAAAATTCAAATAACCGGTAGATTTTGGGTAAAATGACTTAATTTTGACCCGAAACCATAATTACTCCAAATGTCAATAAAAGCCTATATCGATACCAATAAAGATCGCTTTCTTAACGAACTGTTGGATTTACTCCGAATCCCCTCCGTAAGTGCCGACCCCAAATTTAAAGCTCACGTGCTTCAGGCTGCTGCCTATGTGAAGGAAAGCCTGGAAAAAGCCGGCGTTGATAAAGCCGAAATCTGCCCGACGGCCGGATATCCCATCGTTTATGGAGAAAAGATCATCGATCCCAATGCGCCCACAGTTTTGATTTACGGCCATTATGACGTACAGCCTGCTGATCCGTACGAATTATGGGATTCACCTCCCTTTGAGCCAATAATAAAAAAGACAGAGAGCCACCCCGAAGGTGCCATCTATGCACGGGGATCTGCCGATGACAAGGGCCAATTCTACATGCACGTGAAAGCCTTCGAATCCATGCTTGCCAAGGATCAGCTTGCCTGCAACATCAAATTCATGATCGAGGGGGAAGAGGAAGTAGGATCCGAAAACCTGGATCTTTTTGTCAAGGCCAATAAAGAGAAACTCAAGGCAGATGTGGTGCTGATCTCTGATACCAGCATGATCTCCATGGACCATCCCTCGGTGACTGTTGGCCTTCGCGGCTTGGCCTACATGCAGGTGGAAGTTACGGGGCCAAACCGGGACTTGCACAGTGGCACCTATGGCGGTGCGGTCGCCAATCCCATCAACATACTTTGCAAAATGATAGCCTCCCTGCATGATGAGGAAAACAGAATCATTATTCCCGGATTCTATGACAAGGTCGAGGAATATGATACCGCCTACCGAACGCAGCTCAACAAAGCACCCTTTGACGAGCATGATTATAAAAAGAAATTAGATATTGCCGCAACCTCAGGGGAAAAGGGCTATTCGACCATCGAACGGGTTGGCATCCGACCAACCTTGGATGTGAACGGTATCTGGGGAGGCTATATCGGAGAAGGAGCCAAAACCGTCCTACCTTCCAAAGCCTATGCAAAGGTTTCTATGCGGCTGGTCCCCAATCAAGATCACAAAGCAATTGCAAAACTGTTTGAAGATCACCTGAAGGCCATTGCACCGGCATCCGTCAAAGTAAAGGTCGTACCCCATCATGGAGGACAGGCAGCGGTGGTTCCCACAGATTCTGTAGGATATTATGCGGCTGAGGCAGCGATTGAAGAAGCCTTTGGAAAAAAAGCCATTCCAACCAGGGAAGGTGGGTCTATTCCAATTACCTCCTTATTCCAGCAAGAGCTTGGACTAGATCCGATTTTGATGGGATTTGGCCTTGATACTGATGCCATTCACTCCCCCAATGAACATTATGGGGTAAAAAATTATTTTATGGGAATAGAGACCATTGCTCTATTCTTCAAGCATTTTTCCAGGATGTTTGGAAAAAAGTAGGGTATCCAAGTTAAAGTGTGGGTGGGGGGAACTAATAGCCTTCCACCTTTCTTTATTATAGCATCACATTAAATTAATAGAATTGGCATCCATGAAAAGTTGGTTAAGGGTAATTGTTGGTCTTTTAGTAGGAATCGGATTTCATTTTTCCGCTGCGGCACAGGTGATTTCACCGCCTTCATGGGAGGTGACACTATCTTCCGAAACCCCCGAGATTGGTGAAGAGGTCGAACTTATTTTCAAGACCATCATCCCTCCCGGCTGGTATGTGTATACCAATGATTTTGACCCCGATTTGGGTCCTTTATTGACGATTTTAAATCTTGCGCCTTCCGAAGAATTTGAACTCGTTGGTGAGTTGCGGGCCATCGATCACAAGACCAAATATGAGGAGATCTGGGAAGGGAATGTGAATTACTTTGAAAAATCAGGGGAGTATCGGCAAACCCTTCTGGTAAAAGAAACCCTGA
Source organism: Cytophagales bacterium (assembly GCA_038209145.1). Taxonomy (GTDB): domain Bacteria; phylum Bacteroidota; class Bacteroidia; order Cytophagales; family Cyclobacteriaceae; genus Lunatibacter. The sequence continues at coordinate 2,517 of JBBQXZ010000287.1, forward strand.
GTAATTTGAAAGGGAGCTTGGAATACCAAATGTGTTCCGATGTTACCAATCAATGTATTAATTACGAAGAAGATTTTGTGCTTTCTGTAGGAAAAGAAACACCTGTTCCGGAATACTCAAATCTAGAAATTACTCCCACGGATGCGTTGATCGATGCGGATGAATCCGAGCCTGCCGAATCGATAATCGGTTTCATGGTAATTGCTTTTTTGGCCGGGCTTGCCGCCTTGCTGACGCCCTGTGTGTTTCCAATGATACCCATGACGGTGACTTTTTTTACCGGCAGGTCCACCTCCAGGGTTAAAGCTATCCGCAATGCCTTTATCTATGGATTTTCCATTATTGCCATTTATACCATTGCCGGCACGCTGGTGGCGGCAGTGCAGGGTCCCGAGTTTGCCAATTGGCTGAGCACCCACTGGGCACCCAATATTTTCTTTACCCTGGTTTTCCTCTTTTTTGCATTTGCTTTCTTGGGCATGTTTGAGATCACGCTGCCATCCGGTTTGGTAAATAAAATAGATGCCAAAGCAGACCAAGGGGGATTGGCGGGCATCTTTTTTATGGCATTTACATTGGTTTTGGTTTCTTTTTCCTGTACCGGACCCATCGTGGGATCCATCCTTATCAGTTCAGCAGGGGGAGAATTATTAAAGCCAATTGCGGGGATGTTTGCCTTTTCGCTGGCCTTCGCACTGCCATTTACCCTGTTTGCGATTTTCCCAGAGTGGCTGAACTCCCTACCCAAATCCGGAGGATGGCTAAATTCTGTCAAAGTTGTGTTGGGCTTTTTGGAGCTGGCATTGGCGTTTAAATTCCTGAGTATTGCCGATCAGGTCTACCATTGGGGAATCTTGGATCGGGAAATTTATCTGGCCATTTGGATTGTGATCTTTGCGTTGATGGGGCTTTACCTTCTGGGAAAACTCCGCCTGGCGCACGACAGTCCGATGGAGTATATTGGTGTGCCCCGACTTATGCTGGCTATTGCCACCTTTATATTTGTCATCTACCTGATACCCGGCATGTGGGGTGCTCCCTTGAAAGCCCTCAGTGGATACCTTCCACCCATGTCTTCCCATGATTTTGATTTGGTCAGATACAGCCGGGAAGGTGGGGGCAGTACTGCTTCCAATACCCTAGATGAGGTGCCTAAGTACAGCGATTTCCTTCATTTTCCACATGGTATACAGGGTTACTATGATTATGACCAAGCTTTGGCTGCCGCAAAGCGGCAAGGAAAACCCTTGTTCATTGATTTTACCGGACACGGTTGTGTGAACTGTCGGGAGATGGAAGCCCGCGTCTGGTCGGATCAGGGCGTACTACAGCGTCTGAAGGAGGACTTTGTAGTGGTAGCTTTGTATATTGACGAAAGGTATGAACTGCCCGAAACAGAATGGTACACATCCAGCTATGATGGCAAGGTGAAGCAGACTATCGGCAAGCAAAACGCCGATTTTCAAATCACGCGCTTTGACAACAATGCCCAACCTTATTATGTCATTTTAGGCCATGATGAGGAAAAACTCGTTCCTCCCAAAGCCTATGACACAAATATTCCCAGGTTCATTGGCTTTTTGGAAGATGCCAAGTTGGCATTTGAGAAGCAGAAAAAATAGGCGGTTAGAAGGAAACTGGCTTTATTCGTACCTTTGGAATATATAACCTAAAATTACGGCCATGTCAAACCTCTCACTCCCACCCCTTAAAATTTCCCCCGACAACCGCTATTTGCGAACCAACCACGGTGCTTCTTTTTTTTGGTTGGGAGATACGGCTTGGGAGCTGTTTCACCGCCTGGATAAGGCGGAGTCGGTGCGATACCTGCAAGATCGGGCGGACAAAGGCTTCAATGTGGTGCAGGCCGTTATCTTGGCGGAACTTGATGGCTTGACAGATCCCAATGCTTTAGGCGATCTTCCCTTGCATGATCAGGATCCCCTAAAACCAAATGAGTCGTATTTCAATTATGTGGACTTTCTCCTTGAGGAGGCAGCCCAAAGAGGCATCTATATGGGACTGTTGCCCACCTGGGGGGACAAATACAATAAAGCCTGGGGGGTAGGACCGGAAATATTCACTCCTGAAAATGCCTTTGCTTACGGGGAGTATTTGGGAAAAAGGTATGCCGCAATCTCCAACATCATTTGGGTCATGGGTGGGGACCGGCTGCCGGCCAATACCGAGCATTACCAGATTGTCAGTCAGATGTCCTTGGGAATACGAAGAGGAGGTGCCAAGCAGTTGATGACCATGCATCCCAAAGGGGGGAATATTGCCTCTGGAATTTACGGAGAAGAGAGTTGGCTGGAAGTGGACATGTTTCAGTCCTATCACTTAAAAGGGTGCAAGGAATACCGTTTTACCCAAAAAGCCATGGCCGCCGTGCCTACTCGGCCTGTAATAGACGGCGAGCCAGGCTATGAAAACATACCCAATTTTCTCAACAAAATACATAGAAACAGGCTGAATGCCTTTGACATCAGGCGGGCGGCTTATTGGAATATGCTTTCTGGTGCTGCCGGCCACACCTATGGCTGCAATGAGATTTGGCAGATGTTTCGTCCCGGAAAAACCCCGCTACACGGTGCCGAAATGCCCTGGCACGAGGCCATGGACTTACCCGGTTCCCGGCAGATGGGGTATATGAAAGTGTTTTTTGAGCGGCTGCCCTGGCAGAGGCTGAGGTTGGTGCCGGATTTTTTGGGTGGTATAAACTGGAAAACCGGGCGTTATGTAGCAGCCATGTTGGATGAGGACAGGAAGTTTGCCCTGGCCTACAGTCCTGTGGGAAGACGCATTCGGGCAAAATTGCAGTTCTTGAGAAGCAAAGAAATTTTGGCATTCTGGTTTGAGCCGGCTACAGGTCACATTACAGCAATTCAAGGAAAAATCGAGCAAAGGCTGACTGTATTCCAACCCCGCAACCTTTCTGCGGAATCGTCCGACCGTTTGCTTTTGGTCATTGACAAGCGTCTTTGCGAATTATTGGATTTTGATATGCATTTACTCAAAAGTTGATCGAAAAAAACCAAATCTTTGCGCATTTCACCGTCATTTAGGCATAAATTACCAGAAGTTGGAAGCAAGGTTTATGCGCTTATCAAGGCTGGAAGCCGACCAGTAATGGACATGCCGAAAACTTCATGCAGATGTGGACAAAATTGTGGATAACGACCCAAAACGGTTTATGCCCGGTTATTTTGCGCATTAAGCCTGTGAACTTGTTCCGAAAGCCGTAAGTACCAACTTTCTACTCCCACCACGATCACGGAATTCCCCCAAATAAATTCCCTGCCAAGTTCCGAGATTTAGTCTGCCGGCAGAGATGGGAATTTGGACGGAACAGCCAAAAATACTGCTTTTAATGTGTGCTGGCATGTCATCCGGGCCTTCATAGGTGTGAATAAAGCGGGGAAAATCTTCAGGGACCAATTCATCCGTAAAGCTGTCAAAATCAGTTCGAACACTTGGATCCGCATTCTCATTGATCGTAAGCCCTGCCGAGGTGTGTTGGATAAAGACTTGGAGCATGCCTTTTCGGATTTTCCGCATTTCCGGGAAGTTATCCACAATTTGTTGGGTAATTAGGTGAAACCCCCTTTTATATGCGGGTAAATTCAGTTCTTTCTGTACGAAT
>JBBQXZ010000288.1:0-6114 GCA_038209145.1 Cytophagales bacterium
CTCGCCTACCTTCAACACAAAATCCCCATCAATATTTGTCACTGTTCCTACATTGGTGCCTTCCACCACCACTGTCGCACCAGGGATGGGTTGACCAGCTTCGTCGGTGACTTTTCCGCGGATATCGATGGCATCCTGGGGAAGGTTTGTCGGATTGGCCAAAACTCCATGCATGGCTAGAACCAAGACTAAAAAGACAAGATGCAGCCTTTTGGAGACCTGGGTCCAAAGTTTTGATAAATAAATTTTCATAAGTTATCTTTGGATTTAAATTAGTATTTATGCAAAAATACCAAAAAAAAAATCAACTTTTCTATAATAATTAATTATCAGATATATTTTTATTTGATAAAAGGAATATTTCATCAAATAAACTGTTGAAATAATGTTTATTTATGAGATAAATTATACTTTATATATATCAAAATTTAATAATCTGCATATTTTTTGGTTATCCTAATCCTGCATCAATAATCGTATCCCTAATTCCCGATTTATAAAATAAAAGTAAATTCAAGTTGGTGAATAAGAGTTTGTATCGTCTGAATTAGCATGTTACCGAAGAGATATATAATGCATGATCAGCCCTAATAACCTGAGTTTATTTGTTTTTTACATCTTAATTTGCAACCACAACACCCTATCAACAAGTTGTCTAAATTCCACCCAAGAACCAACCTTTCGTAAAACAACCTTCCTCAAAAACTCCAGCGGAGTGGCCGATTTGATAGCCCTGGGTTTCAACCCAGGGAAAAAATAGCGCGAATCTCCCCGTTTTGGCCGCATGCCCCCCAATACGGCCAACCCATTCCTGCCAAAACCCCAAAAAGGTTGATCTGACATCCTAGATTTGAAACCGGGATCGATATCGGAAATAATAAAACTAAATGATTGTATTGCTAATTTGACGAATAATCGAACTCAGGTTTATAGTAAGGGAAAGACCAAGACTGCCGCAGTTGGCAATACAATATAAATGGCAAAGTATGGAATTTGGGAATTCAGCTTCCCCAAATATGACCTTGGTTAATTATCCCAAGGCGGTTACCCGTTGGACCCAGTGATAAAAGAATCTCATTGTAATCGAATGGAAGCCGATGAAATACTTTATTTGAATAAGTATGAAATCACACATTAAACAAGAATGTCATTAATTATCCTACCAGCCACATCCGTCAGTCTAAATCTTCTTCCCAAGTGTTTATATACCAATTTTTCATGGTTCAATCCGAGTTGATGAAGAACTGTCGCATGAAAATCATGTACATGAACGGGGTCTTTTACTATATTGTATCCCAATTCATCCGTATCACCATAAACGAAACCCGGTTTTATTCCCCCTCCTGCCATCCATATACTAAAGCATCTGGGATGGTGGTCTCTTCCATAATTTTCTTTCGTCAATTTTCCTTGCGAATAATTTGTCCTGCCAAATTCCCCACCCCAAATAACCAAGGTTTCATCAAGCAACCCCCGTTGTTTAAGATCTATAATCAAGGCAGCTGATGCTTGATCCACGTCATTTGCCTGACTTTTCATTTCGGACGGGAGATTTCCATGTTGATCCCAGCCTTGGTGATAAAGCTGAACAAATCGGACACCCGATTCTGAAAGTTTTCTGGCCAGTAAGCAATTTGCCGCAAAAGTTCCAGGTTTCCTGCTGTCTTCTCCATATAAGTCAAATATAGAATCCGGTTCTTTGGAAAGATCCGTTGCTTCCGGAACCGCAGTTTGCATCCGGTAGGCCATTTCATATTGTGCAATTTTAGACTGAATCTCCGAATCTCCGAATTTCTCCAAGGAAAAGAGATTTAACTCTTCCAGCTTATCGAGCATAAGTCTTCTGTCCGATGAACTCATTCCTTCTTGATTACCCAAATAAAGGACTGGATCATCACCGCTGCTAAATTGAACTCCCTGATGTAGCGAATCCAAGAACCCATTGCTCCATAATTTAGAGTAAACGCCCTGTCCATTTCCTTTTCCCTTGGAAAGAAGTACCGTAAAAGCAGGTAAATTATCATTTTCGCTTCCAATCCCATAACTCAACCAAGCCCCCATACTTGGACGGTTCCCTTGCTGGTGCCCAGTCTGAAAAAAGGTAAGTGCAGGATCATGATTTATTGCCTCGGTATGCATAGACTTAATGATGCAAATGTCATCTACAATCTTGGCAGTGTGCGGGAAAAGTTCACTTATCCAAGCTCTGGACTGCCCGTACTGCTCAAAATCATAAATTGATCCTACCATTGGAAATGAAGTCTGACTTGCAGTCATTCCCGTAAGTCTTTGTCCTTGCCTAATGGAATCTGGCAATTCCTGCCCCCAAAGTTCTCTGAGTTTGGGTTTATAGTCAAATGATTCCAATTGAGAAGGCGCACCATTTTGACAGAGGTAAATCACTCTTTTTGCCTTAGGGGCATAGTGTGGGGCGCCAAGGAAGAAATCCTCGGAACCTTCTCCCGAAGATCCCTTAAATAGGTCAGGGATCAAAAGTGAACCTAATCCCAAACTACCCAAGCCCAGGCTTAATTTGGATAGAAAATGCCTTCGGTTTATATTTAATGCGTGTTCTCTTAAACTCTTTTCAATTTTCATGACTTTGTTATGGTTTCTTCCATGTTATAAATAAGGCTAATCACCTGCATTAATGCTGCCTGCTTTACTACATCTATTTTATTGTCTTGGGGATATTCGCCTATGTCTAAAATCTTTTCCGCACTGCCAATATTTTTAGTCAATAAATCCGCTGATTTGTGAAAGTATTCTTTTAAAACCCTCATTTCTTTTTCTTCTGGCTTTCTATTGACGATCCTACTGAATGCACGCTCAATCAGCACATCAATGGGGGATCCTTCAGTAAGCAATTGAGAAGCGAAAACTCTTGACGCTTCAAGAACTGTTGGATCATTCATCATAACAAGTGCCTGCAGCGGTGTATTGGTTGGGTTTCTTTCCACTTGACATTCATCTCTATTGCTGGCATCAAATAAAATCATTGTAGGTGGTGGTACTGTCCGCTTGATAAAGGTATACAACCCCCTCCTATAAAGTGCCATACCTGTGTCTTGCACATATTCCGATGTATTACCTCTTCCCGATGACGCCATTTCCCACAATCCCTTTGGTTGATAAGGTTTGACACTTGGACCTCCAACGATTGGAACCAATAGCCCGCTGCTTGACAATACCAAATCTCTGATATTCTCAGCCGGAATACGGTTTCGTGAAAATCTTGAGTAGTACGAATTTTCAGGATCAAGATTTTTATGTTCAGAATTCACCACTGAGGATTGCCTGTAGGTGGAAGACAGCACTATCTGTTTGATTAAATTTTTGACATTCCATCCGTTTTCCATAAAATCTACCGAAATCCAATCCAACAATTGAGGATGGGAAGGAAGTGATCCTTGCATTCCAAAATCCCCCGGAGTAGATACTAATCCCTTTCCAAAAATATTTTGCCAAACCCTATTGACAAACACCCTGGATGTCAACGGATTATTTGTATCAAAAAGCCATTGGGACAGCCCCAACCTATTCTTTGGATAATTCTTGTTAAAAGGTAATATTTGATCGGGAGTACTTGGGAAAACTTCCTCGCCATGAGCATCATAACCCCCTCTTTCTAAAAGATAAGTAGTCCTTGGTGTTTCCAGGTCACCCATAACCGAAACACGGAGTTTCGAAGCTTCCGCTTCCAAAATATCAAAATTTCTTCCTTTCTTTAGACCTAAAACAGGTTTTACCAATTCTGTTGGATCGGGCATATTGATGAAAGACAAGATGCCATTCACGTCTTCATCCGTGATATCAAGTAATGGATACTTTGCCGGACTCTTTTTTGAAAATCCAGGGGTGTCTTCTTCGATTCCAAATTCAGCTACGCTATTGAAGAAAGCATAAAGCTGGAAATATTCTTTTTGAGTAATGGGATCATATTTATGGTCATGACATTGGGCACATTCCATTGTTATTCCTATCATAGCCTTACCAATGGTATTGGTACGGTCTATCACATAACCGACTCGATACTCTTCATCAATGGCTCCTGACTCTTCGGTAATTTTGTGATTTCTGTTAAAACCTGTGGCCAATAATTGTTCTTTATCGGCATCGGGAAGTAAATCCCCTGCCAACTGCCAAGTGATGAATTGATCAAAGGCCAAGTTTTCATTAAATGCATGAATTACCCAATCTCTCCATGGCCATTGGGTTCGATAATAATCATCCTGATATCCATGGGTATCAGCATACCTTGAGATATCCATCCAAAACATTGCCATATGTTCACCATAGGCTTTACTATCCAATAATTCATCAACAACTTTGATATAAGCACTTTCATCTTTATCATCCATAAATCTTCGCATCAGATCTTCTGAGGGAGGAAGACCTGTGATATCAAAACTTACTCTTCTCAAGAGCATTTCTTTATCAGCCTCAAAATTGGGCTTGATGCCAGACCCTTCCATTTTTGAAAGTATAAAATAATCGATTTCCGATTCAGCCCAGTTTTGTATTTTCAATTTGGGCAGTTCAGACTTTATCGGAGGAACAAAGGCCCAATGAGGTTCATATTCTGCTCCCTGTTTGATCCATTTTTCGATGGTTTTAATTTCTAAATCGGTTAAACTAAGGTTTGATTCTATTGGAGGCATTCTGTCATTTTCATCCAATGTGATCATTCGAAGATAGACCTCTGAAGATTTCGGATTTCCCGGCACAATCCCATGTGCATGCTGGGTTTCAGTCAACGCCTTGTATGCATCCTCCTCATTATCCAACCGTAACCCTGCTTCGCGTTTATTTGCATCCGGACCGTGACAGGCAAAACAGTTGTCTGAAAGAATACTTCTCACATGGAGGTTATAACTTACCTGATCGGGTATTGAAACATTCCCAACGCGTTTATTATCACATGCCCCAACAAAGAAGAAACATCCGATTATCACACCAATTTTAATAAAATACATCATAACACTAATCAGTTAAAGATATGTAAACAAGCTATTTCTAGATAGATGAAATAGCTTGTTTACAAATTATATAGGCCTAGCAATCCGCACCAATATATCCGCAATTTTGTCTATATCCACCTTCAGTACGATCAATTTGTTCCAAAGGAATCGGTCTTAAAATGTGGAATTCTTGGATATTTAATTTACCCTCAGGGTTATGAAGTCTGACTCTTTCAATTAGCTTGCCTGTTCTTGCCAGATCAAACCATCTTTGACCTTCCCCAACTAATTCCCTAGCCCTTTCGTCTAAGAGGAAATCAAGGGAAACTTCAGAGGAATTAATTTGTATCTCGGATTCCATACCAGGCCAAGCCCCGCGTCTCCTTACAGCATTAATGTCTTCTGCAGCTCCTGTTAAATTACCCAAAATTATATTGGCCTCAGCTCTTAGTAAGTAAGCTTCCGCCAATCTCATTAAAGGATGATCTCTTTGGCCCTCTACGTGTTGCCTATTTGGTCTGGTAGGATCAATCCATTTTTTTAAGGTCGGATAATATCTTTCATCGTAAATCCTTTCAGTTACAACGAAATATGGTGCTTTACCGATTTTATCCGCCGTCCATCCACTGTTTTTTCCAGGACCGGGTATAAATATTGCCGTATCTCCCAAACTAAATTTGGGTTGGCCAACAAGATTCTCTGAAACATACCCATTTGATGCATCATTACTCGTCCATTTCGGAATACTTGACGCATTATTAGAATACCAAACATGTTTATATGATTTGTCATACCTGGAATCAACCTCCCGGTCCCAAAGGCTTAACAAATATGGAGTTGGCTTAAACCGGATCCATGGTCTTCCATTTTCAGTATCTCGGAGCATTCCGGGAACGATATCATATTCCATTAAGAAATATAAGTGCCCTCTGTGACCGAATGTATCCAATCGTTCATCTACTTGATTTTTGTTGTTTTGTACCGCAAAAATAATTTCCTTGTTTCTTTCATTATTAATTTCCCAAAGAGATTCATAGTCGGGTAACAAACTAAAATTATAATCATTAATAATATTAGAAATCAACCTTGTTACTTCAAGAGCGTCAGAATCTCCATTCCCAAACTGTTGATAAGACCTTGTTAAATACACTTG
>JBBQXZ010000289.1:0-6096 GCA_038209145.1 Cytophagales bacterium
TCTGCAGGGAGATCATGGCAATGTATCCTATCGGAACATAGTTTTGACACCCGTTAAATGATTGATAAAAAAATCAATCCCCGTACTAAACGATTTGCTTAACAAAAAGCTACTAACACCATGGTCTAATATAGGCCGGGGTTCATTTTTACTATGGCCTGGAGATTTTTTAAGTCACTTTTATGCTGCCATCATTTGATTTTCGAATCCCGATTCCAGGCTAAAAAAGAATAGATCTCCTGTAACCCAAAATACGCAACCAATTAGAAATAAAATCTTCCAGTTCTTGGTGATGTGGCTAAAAATTGAAGACCTTGTATTTTTTTAGGAAACGCCTTCTTGGTTTGTTAATAGTATAGCGAAAAATTAATAAAGAATATGGAGGATTTCTGTCCAGATCAAAGATGGTCAAGCGTGGGTGAGCCTGAGTTGGGAGTAGGTGTTATTGTTGAAACAAGTAAAAATCGTGTACAAGTCCATTTCCCTGGTGCAGGTGAGACGCGACAGTATGCATTAGCCAGCGCTCCATTGCGAAGAGTTGTTTTTAAGCCTGGAGATACCGTTCAGGATACGAATAAACGTCCCTTAGTTATTGAGCGTGTCCAGGAGAATGGTGATTTGATTTTATACATAGGAAGAGAAAGAACCTTGTCGGAAGCGGACTTGGGTGATGTATCGGTAAAGCATGGGATAGATGATCGACTCCTTATGGGTGATGTAGAAACACCTGAGGTATTTGCTTTAAGACGAAAAACTTTGTCATACGATCATATGCGTAGAATCTCGCCTATTAATGGATTCGTAGGTGGGCGTATGGATCTGATTCCTCATCAATTGTATATCGCACATGAGGTAAGTGCTCGGTATGCCCCGCGTGTGTTACTTTCCGATCAGGTAGGACTTGGCAAAACCATTGAAGCCTGTTTAATCATGCATCGTTTGTTGTTAAGTGGTCAGGTATCACGTATTTTAATATTGGTTCCTGAATCTTTAATTCATCAGTGGTTTGTTGAAATGCTCAGGCGTTTTAATTTATGGTTTCACATTTTTGATGAAGAAAGATGTGCTGCACTAGACGAAAGTGCGCCAGAAGGAAATCCTTTTTTAGATGACCAGTTGATTATTTGTAGTACTTCCTTCCTAGCCAATTCTCCGACACGTGCGAAACAAGCGATTTCGGCAGATTGGGACATGCTTGTAGTGGATGAAGCGCATCATTTAGCATGGTCATTAGCAGAGGCAAGCCCTGAATATGCTGTTGTTGAGCTGTTGGGTAAAGTAGCGAAAGGGCTATTGCTATTGACAGCAACACCGGAGCAGTTGGGGGTAGAAAGTCATTTTGCGCGCCTCAGATTACTAGATCCGGAAAGATATGCTGATTACGATGAATTCATTGATGAATCGCAAGACCATGCGGCCATTGCTAACATTGTTGAAGACTTATCTTTGGGGAATCCTTTGAAGGATAAAGACAAAGCCTTGTTGAAAATCCTATTTGGTGAAGAAAGAATGGCTAAGGTTGGGGAAAGAGGAACAGTTGGTAAAAATCAATTAATAGAAGATTTGTTGGATCAGCATGGCCCCGGCCGTGTGGTGTTTCGAAATACGCGTGCCGCAATGAGCGGTTTCCCAACAAGAAAGGCGCATCTAATTCCTTTAGCCGCAGCAGCAAATCAAAAGGAATGGGTACAGCGCTTGTCAAAAGAATATGCTGTTGACAAAGAAGGACAGGTTAATGGGGCTTTAAAACATCAATTTTGGTTTTTGGAAGACCCGCGTGTCAGGTGGTTGGTTGCTTTATTGGAGGAACTAAACCCGGCAAAAGTAGTATTGATCTGTAGAAGTAAAGCGAAAGTATTGGCTTTGGAAAAGGCCTTGCAAAAGCTCAGTAGTGCAAAAGTAGCGGTGTTTCATGAAGACCTCACCATTGTACAGCGCGATAGAAATGCCGCTTGGTTTGCGGAGGAAGATGGTGCACGCCTTTTATTATGTGCTGAAATAGGCAGCGAAGGCCGCAATTTTCAATTTGCGCATCACTTGGTTCTATTTGATTTACCTGTTCACCCTGAGTTATTGGAACAACGCATTGGTCGTTTGGATCGCATTGGGCAGACAGAAGCTATTCAACTATACTTGCCTTACCTGAAAGGTAGTCCACAAGAAGTATTGGTTCGTTGGTTTCATGAAGGCTTAAATGCTTTTGAAGAAAACATAGAAGGCGGAAACCAGATTGGGCAAGTTTTTAATGGTCGCTTGGTAGATATGGCATTGGATGCGGCTTCAACGGATATAAGCACGAAGCTTGATGGTTTGATTACTGATACAGCTATGTATCAAAAGGAGTTAAAGCAACTATTGGCCAACGGCCGTGACAGGTTGCTTGAAATGAATTCGTTCAGGCCATTGGTGGCTGGGCAATTAGTGGAGAAAATTAAAGCTGCCGACCAAGATTTAGAGCTTGAGATTTATATGACCAACGTATTCGAACACTTTGGCATTGAGATGGAAGATTTGGCACCACGGACATATTTGCTCCGCCCCGCACAAACGAATAGGGCGGCGTTCCCGGCCATCCCTGATCAAGGGATAGCAGTAACCTTCGACCGAAAGCGTGCCTTAAGTAGAGAAGACATTAGCTTCATTAGTTGGGATCATCCAATGGTGACCGGAGCTATAGACATGGTACTTAGTTCAGGTACTGGCGGAGCTAGTTTTGGCGTGTTGAGGGGAACGGATGAAACGGGCATTCTATTAGAAGTGATATTTGTGCTTGAGACAGCGGGTAGGGAAGGAGTTTATGTTGATCGCTTTCTGCCAAACACACCTTTGCGTGTAGTGGTAAACCATGATGGCGAGGAGGTTACAGAAGACTATCCGATCGACTTGTTCAACAAGCAATTAATACCCGGACAAATAAGCGACTTAATCGAAAATGAAACTTTTGTTGATGAGATGTTTCCAGATATGATTGAAAATGCGCTGGAGATAGCGGAACAACTGAAAGAGAAAGAAATAGAAGCAGGACTAAAACGCATGAACCAAACAATGGATCATGAAATTGGTCGATTGGCTTCATTATACAAACGAAACAAGGCCATTCGTCCCGATGAAATTCGCACGGCATTGGCACATAAAAATGTTTTGACAACCCTGATTGCTGAGGCACGAATCCGAATGGATTCGCTCCAATTGATAAGAGAAGGAGATATGTAACCAATTGACAGATAATGGTAGTAGCCGGTTTCCTTCCACCAAGCCAAGTACGCACGTAGTATTGGCAAAGTTGTAGGCTGCCGGGGTAGCGCATCACTTGGTTCATGAAATGTTGAGCGATAACAACACTGCGAGTCGCTAACATTTACGAGGTTATGTGAAATGCGAAAAGTTGGAGATTATGGAAGGCTACATGGTGGCTTCAAATCGGTCATGTTCCCTCGGATTACGCCGCATTCTTACACCTTAAAAATAGGGCATTTAGACGATTCGTTCCAGCCGTCCGAGGGCTTAGACAATATTCCCAGGTTTTTTTATTTCCTCACCAGCACTATCAGCCAACTGCTATTGGCTGATATTTTTTCTGTACTGGTCAATAAATAAACCCATTTTATCGAACGGAAGCGGTTCAAATCCGGGAATCTTTTGGAATACTTCGGAATCAGGCCGAAGGTTAAAGTCCTCGTTTTCATAATCAACAAAACCAGGATTACCGTCTGTTCGGTAATTGTTGACGTATTCGCATTGCGCATGCTCTCCACCAACTAAATGTAGTGGATTTTCCGGTCCACCAACAATGAGGTTTCCTGACAGCACATTTCTTCTAGACCGCATGCCCTCCCACTCTTTCCCATCAACAATAGGGCGTAGGTAATTCATTAACTCAGGATATCTGTCTGAATAAGGACTTTGATAAATATTCACATTTCCCAACAAACGTGTTCTCAAAAGACCGTGTTCACCAAACATGGAAGGACCTCCCCCACTATACCAAGTATAATAATGGGCAGCTATTTCAGCCGTATAAGAAATCGGCTCAATAACCATATTGTTCTTCATTTTCAAACCCCAACCAGTATTTGAGAACAGTACGCCATGGTTTGTATTCATCTTATAAAAGACATTTCCAAATACAAGTACATCCGTACTGGAATCATCGCAATAAATCCCCATATTCATACGGTCGGGGTTGCCAATGTGATGAAAATAATTGTACCGTACAATGTTTCCCCTGTCACTGGGATCTCTACCAATGTACCAGGGTGACGTATCGTCAGAATTTAAGGTTACGTGATGAATGTTGTTGTACTCAAAAAGGTGCTCATTTCCATGGACATATATCCCTTGCCATTCGGAATTAAATATTTCGCAATGAGAGATTCTGTTTCCACAACCATCAATATTAATACCTGACCAGAGAAACTTGTTGCGTCTGTTATAATCGTGCACTTTGCAATTTTCCACATAATTATTACCGGGTATCAATTTACTTTTACTTCCTCCACTCAAATAAATCCCTCCACTTCCGGTATTGTAGACATCACAACTTAATATGCCATGGTTTGATCCGGCCTTCCGATCCCAATGCGTATATTTATAGATATGCCCTTGCAAATTTCCAATTCTTCTAGAAATGGGTACCCCTTCATAATCATCGTGCGTAACAAAGGGAAACGTTTGCTTCGCTCCTTGGCCCATGAAAATACCGCTCGTGCCAACATTCCTAACCGTGCAGCCTGCTATAAGATTATTCGATCCTCTTTCTATATATACCCCTATGCCCCGGCCTACTTCAACTGTTAAATCACGAATTATAATATAGCTTGCTCCTTCCAAGCTAATAATAGGGTCTTCGAGAATAGAAACCATAATTGACCCCTCACGAATATTATCCGGCGGCCAAAAGTATAGCATACCGGAATTTTTGTCCAAATACCATTCGCCAGGGCTATCCAATTCATCTAGAATATTATAAGCCACATAATGCCGAAAATCACGTTCACTTCCAACCCCATACAAGGATGGCTTGGCGAGTTTAATTTGTTTCGTTTTAACATCAATGGATTCAACTAAAATGTTATCATCGGCAAATCCATACATAAAAGTCCCCTGAAACCACACATCCTCTTGCCCTTCCCAAACATCGTGACGGGGGTCAGTATATTTTAATATTGCTCCCCTGTTACTGTAGTCCTTTGTTCTTGGTACTGAACCTGGATCTATTACTTCTCCAATTTTAATATATCCTTCATTGGGATATCTCGCCAGGGTCATTGCCTCGTTGTTAAAGAAAACTTCCATGGGTGCAGGGGTAACTGACGTGGCGAGGCCATACTGTGTTATCTGCCCAAAATCGGTGATCTCAAGTTCTTTCAGATTCACCTGCTTCACCTGTTGAGCTGCATTTTTAGACAGTCTCTTGAGAATTGCTTTGTCAGCAACTTTTTCAAACTTTTCGGAAGGAATACGTCGCCCACCAGTAACACTTACTTGTTCCTCTGGTAATGTCCGCCAAACAATAGGAGCATCTGGTTCTCCCGAATCATTTTCATTGAGAATGAAAGGTTCTTGCTGATCATATTGTCCTTTGCCAATCCACACGGTTATTCCGCCCATAGGCATCGTGTTTACTGCCTTATATTGACGAATTAAATCCCGTGCTGCTTCCAAGGTGGCAACAGGTTTTTCCTTTTTTCCTGTATTACTGTCGTTTCCATCCACAGTCACATAAATATCTTGCGCAAATGTGTAGGTGCCAAGAAACACATTGAAAATTAAAATAAGTAGTTTTATAAATAGCACAGTTCCATTTTTTTAATTTTCGAATGGAGGTTTTGGTCTCATGGGCAAGATTATGGCGCGGCTTAGCACCTGGTAGCTTATCCAAATTAATGCGTCTAAAAGTACTGATAATATAAAAACTACCAGCCCCTTTTCATCAAAATGTACCCTTCTAAATATAGAAGTGGAGGGTAGTTTTCCCTCATACCGTGGCTCAGCGAAAGGCTTCTTTATTGGGTTTTAGCAAGGATTTCAAGCGGATATTTTTTTCCAGATACCACCAAACTTTCGTGAGCAATAAAACCCCATTCATTCATGGCT
>JBBQXZ010000290.1:0-6075 GCA_038209145.1 Cytophagales bacterium
GTGGCAAAAGAAAATGCCACGGAAAGTTGGGAATTAAAAATGGAATTCCATTTTGGAAAAATCAATGCTTGAACCAAATTTACTCCTAGCATCAAACTGACGCCTTGAACACTTTCCTGAACCAACTGCAGAATTTCCTCCATATCGATCTCGCCAGCCATTTCTCACAAACTGATCCTGCTGATATACCCGTAACCTGAGTTCGATTATTCGTCAAACTAGGATGTCAGATCAACCGTTTTGGAGTTTTGGCGGGAATGGGTTGGCCGTATTGGGGGGCATGCGGCCAAAACGGGGAGATTTGCGATATTTTTACCCTGGGTTGAAACCCATGGCTATCAAATCGCCCATTCCGCTGGAGTTTTTGAGGAAGGTTGTTTTACGAAAGATTGGTTCTCGGGTGGAATTTAGATAACTTGTCGATAGGGTGTTGTGGTTGCAAATTAAAGTGTAAAAAACAATCGAACTCAGGTTCGTAGCATTTGAAACTGTTGAAATCTACCTTGGTCAGTAAATAGCCAAAGCCATTGCAGAGGCCAAATAGAAAAGGAATTCGGTAAGCACGATTCGCTTGAGGCAAAACCCGATATTGGGAAGTGCCTCTCCCGAAATGGTAATCAATTGAGACGGATCCAAATTTACCGTACAACTGAATGTTTTAACATCATTTTCATAAACGAAAGACTAAATGGCTTCAAAAAGAGAAGGCGTGGATTTCCCCACACCTTCAAATTATCTAGTTACGTATCATCTTACCAAGGTTTGTTGGTTCCTTGAACAAGCCATGGCTTTGACCAAGCACTGTTTTCTCCATCTACTTCGGAGAAGTTGGTAGGCTGTAAGCGTTTCATTGCTGCTTGGGTATTGGCTCCGTTCAGATTTTCTTCATCAAACATGTAATAAAACCTTATTGGTAGCACCCTGCGAATGGCAAATGGACCGGCTTGCAATTCTGGGTAACCTGTTCTTCGGAAATCAAACCAAGACTCTGCGGCGGCCGTCCATGAAGCGATCCATTTTTGTTCGATTATTTGCTTCACCGTGCCAGCAAATTTCACATTTTCCTGTGCGATATAGCCGGCAAATCGATTGGCAACTCCCCAAGTGGTAAAAGATGCCTGAACTGCCGCATTGTAGAAGCTTTCGGCTGTGTTGCCTACTGCCCAACCTTTTAATGCTGCTTCCGCCAAGATGAAATTCATCTCAGAGGCCGAAAATAGCCTGGCACGAAGCAAAGGTCCTGAAGCCTCTCTGTAAATATCATTGACCCACGACACATGTGGATTGAATGCGGCCTGATTGGCATCCGGACTCATGTTATATACCTGTGGACCTGGAATCGCCGGAGGTATTCCCACATAATCCGGGTTCTGACTGATGTCATTGATGTTTATGCCGCGCTGAACCAACACGTCGGGAGATATCAACCTGCGGTTGTTTTCAATCCGGTCGGTGCCAACTGGCAAATTCCCATCCACAACCAAGGGGATCTGCACCCGGTTAGCCCACACGGCTATTCGGGGGTCATTTCTCTCCCGAAGTGCCTCAACGAGGGTCCTGCACATTTTGATTCGCCTGTAATTGCTTTGACTGGCATCAAACCGAGTATTGGCAGGCCAAGATGTTTCGTTACTGATTCCGGCAAATACCATGGTCGCATCATCTGCCGGAGAAGTGATAATGGGAAATTGGGTCGGATTGGCAATGATTGCTTCTATGCCCTGTTTGGCAAAATCCGGCAACTTGTCTGAAACCCGCATTAGGTACCGAACTTTTAGGGAATTCGCCAATTTCCGCCACTTGGCTGGATCTCCGTTGTAAAATACATCGGTTCCCTGAATGGTGCTGTTGTATTCTGATCTTGGTTTGGACAGTAATTGGTTGGCGAGCTCTAGGTCATCCAAAATCCCCCTGTAGATATTCTCCTGCGTATCAAAAACCGGGAACGTTGCTTCCGGAGAAGCCTCTGCGCCTTTTAGTGCCATCGAATAGGGGGCATCTCCCCAGAGATCCGTGATCAATCCAAACATCATGGACTTCATCACCAGAGAAACCCCCTGCTGCAGTTCCTGATTCAATTCCACAGAACGTTCGTAGACATATTGGTTATTACGCAATATTCCATAATAGCCTGTCCAGCTGTTGTTCCGATTCCAATTGTACAGGTTATGTCCACCTGCCCAGCCGTCCTTTTGGGTATGCTGCATCACTCCCGCAATGTCACCGTAACCCAAATTGACAACCGCTTTACCCGCTTCTGTCAAGACAGTGGACAATACTAAATTGGGATTAGCAGTTGCCGGATTGGCCTCATTGGGATTTTCATTCATCCGCATCAAATCTTCCTGGCAAGAAACCAAGGAGATAAAAGCTACCCCTACTATCAAATTAACTAATTTATATCGTTTCATTGCGAATTCCTTTTTTATGGTTGACCGATAATTAGAAGGTGGCGTTAATTCTAAATCCGACAGGCATCACCCATGGATTTACGTTCCATCGTTCGATTCCCTGCTTAAACTGTGTACCTGACTCAACTCCGGCCTGAGGCTGAAAAGCCATCTCCGGATCGATATTGATCTTTGCGGCAGTCCATAGGATAATGTTTCGGCTATATACAGAGATGTTGAGCTGTTGCATTTTCAGCTGATTGGTGATCCTGGCTGGTAAGTCAATTCCCAAGGAAACTTCGCGTAGCTTGACAAAGGAAGCATCATAGAGAAAAGGCCTTGTAAAACTCCAAGCAGTACTGCCTGCATAGGGCAAGGTGAGCGTTCCGCCCGGTTGTCCTATATTTTCACCCAGGTTTTCCGCAAATTCTGTCGGATTTCCGTTTGCATCAAACGCCGTGGCATATACTCCCGGAATAAATACGCCGCCATAGGGGAGGGTAAATGGGCCAAAAGTAAACGGATAACCATTAAAATCAGGAGTGGGACCTCCAACCAATGGGAAATTATTGCCGTTGATGAGTATCATTTCATCCTTGTTGGCGATCAAAAAATCCCTCAATTGACTGCCTTCCATTTCTCCAGGGTTGATAAGCTTATCCAAGAATATTTGAGAACGTCCGTGTTCTTCACCCCAACGGTAGGTCTGGGAAACAAAGTCCCCGCCATTTCTCCAGTCAAAGGTAAAATTAAGGTGGATGTTTTTGTATGAAAGCGAACTTTGGCCACCTAAGATAAACCTGGGGTTGAAATTTCCGATCTTATTACGGCTGTTCAACGCATTTATATCCTGCCACTTGCCTGTTTGATCCAGGATGGGAAAGCCAAAATACTCGGAATTAGGATCCTCTACGGTAACGACTTGGGCATCATAGATGTCACCGATTTCATCTCCCACATAGGTCCATGCACCACCTCTGGCATCTGTCCAGAGGGTATGGAACGGCAAATCATCCGATAATTCCAAAATACGCGTCCTGTTTCGGGTCAGGTTGAAGTTTAAGTCCCATCGCCAATTACGATTTTCGACCACCGTGGTTCCCAGGGTAAGTTCTATACCCTTACTTTCAAGCAAGCCTGCATTGATTTGCTTGCGGGTGTAACCAGTAGACGGTGGAAGGGCTGGGCTAAATATTTGGTTTCGGTTTTCCATCATATAATAGGTACCGCTGAATCTAAGCCTGTTATTGAACAAATTGAGATCCAGGCCGCCTTCATAAGATGTCGCAATTTCTGGTTTTAAGAAAGGATTAAGAAGTACATCTGGTAGGGATAATCGGGGTAAATTGCCCCAAGCACCCGCATTTGACAAACCAGCTATCAACTGATACGGATTGGCGTCATTACCAACGGAGGCATATCCTCCCCTAAACTTAAACAGACTAACCGAACTGGGCAAGTCAACCATCTCATTGACCAATAAACTCAGGGAAGCAGAGGGATAGAAATAGGCTGCCGCATTCGGCAGGGTACTGGACCAATCTGAACGGGCTGTCAAATCCAAATAAATCATATCCTTGAAGGATAGGTTAGCCAAACCATACAAACTGTTAATCCCTCGCTCAAACCGGGAATTGGAATATTGTACATTGTTCTGGGCGATGTTCTGAATGGTGTACACACCGGGGGTAATCAGTCCGGCTCCAGAACGGGAAGCTACCGTCAAATTGCTTCCGTTTTGATACCTCATGTTGCCACCCGCTGATAGGGTGATACCGAAATTACCGACATCCTTGGTATAGGAGGCCAAAAAATCGGCGTTGCTTTCAAAACCGTGAAGCTCCGTGATCCCATAAGCACCATCTGGTTCCTGGGTGTAACTTCTACCGATTTTACTCTCCCTTGTTTCACTGTAATTATCCAAGGCGTATCTGGCAAACAAGGAAAAAGAAGGTGTAATTTGCCAGTCGGCCTTGATGTTTCCATAAACCCTGTCCCGGCTGAAACTGTTGTTCACTTCATTGGCCAGAAAGTAAGGGTTATTCAGTGTTCTGGTTGGAAAGGATACATCCGGGCTTTTTTGTTGCAAGCCCACCTGTCCAGGCATCCAATAATCTTTTAAATCCAGAATATTGATGTGGGGAGAGGTCTCATATACCCACTGCAAGGGATTGGTTCCCCGCTCACCCGCTGGTCTATTGTTCGAATTATTCCTACTTATATCCAAGTTGGTACTTAAGGTCAGCTTATTATTCACCTTTACGGATGAGTTGATGTTCAGCGTATTTCTAAATAAATCTGAATTGGGAATCATACCCCTGTTGCGCATATTCCCATAAGAGATCCGGTAATTCATGGAATTGTTGCTGTTGGAAACAGAAAATCCATTGGTAGTCGTGATTCCCGTTTGCATGAAATTCTGCACATTGTTTGGATGGGAAACCAGTTCCATAGGAATAGGCCTTCCTCTTTCATCCAAAGGACTATTCCACTGGGGAGACAAATACCCTCTGTCCAGTTCGGCGCCAAAAGCCGCATTTACGTTTTCCTGAACCAATGTACCAAAGGGATTGGACAAGGGCGTACCACTGATGTCCGGCGGAATAGCTGAAAACTGACCTGAACCAAATCGGCTATGCCATTTCAAAAATTTGAATGGAACATCAAAAACCGTATTTGAAGACACGTTGACAGTCATTCGGTCTACTTTACCACTTTTTGTCGTTATCAACACAACACCATTTCCCGCTCGGGATCCATAAAGTGCCGCCGCACTTGGTCCTTTCAGAATGGTGATTTCCGCAATATCATCCGGATTAATTCCGGAAATGGCATTGCCATAATCAACCCGGTTGTCATTTCCAATGGAGGACACATTATTCAAGGTATTGGCAATAGGAACTCCATCCACCACAAAGAGGGGTTGATTGTCTGAGCTCAATGAAGTCGCACCCCGGATTACCATACTTACCGAAGATCCAGTGCCTCCCGTGGAGCTTATCGTAGCGCCGGCCACTTTCCCCGCCATGGCATTCAGAAAACTTTCCTGTGCCACACGGGTCATCTCCTCGCCTCCTACCCGTTCGATGGAGTATCCCAAGGATATTTCTTCCCGACGGATACCCAAGGCGGTTACCACCACTTCTCCAAGTGCCGAATCATCCGGGGAAATCTCCACGCTGATTACGGATCGGGTCCCAACACTGACTTCTTGTGATTTGAACCCAATGTAAGAAAAAATAAGCACCGCATCGCCACTTGGCAAGTCCAAGGCATAATCACCATTCACATTAGTGGCCGTACCTACCTGTGTGCCCTTGATCAGCACATTGACACCAGGAATTCCCAATCCATCTTCTGATGAAGTGACATTGCCCGTTACCCTTCGACTTTGGGCCATGGTGTCTGTCATGCAGAAGATCATTAAAACCGAAAAAAGCAACGCATAGGCTGACTTTTTTGCTAAAGTAGAATATTTCCCCATAGATTTTATTTAATAAAGTTATAACATTAGATTGATTGCATTACTTAGAAATGAACTAATCATACCACTAATAACTGATAATTATTTTGATATTTCTAGCAGGTGCAACGAATATAAGTCTATTCGTATCATAGTAAAGATTTACCTATCGTTACCGATTTGATACCAAAATGTTATTTGGACAGAATAATTCTTAAAAAA
>JBBQXZ010000291.1:0-6062 GCA_038209145.1 Cytophagales bacterium
ACCATCACGGCGGTAGCATTTAATCGGCGAACTGTATCGAGAGCGATATCTAAGTTTTTTGTAAATACCGCTGCCTGGAAATGATATTCCAAGGCGTTGGCTAGCTGAATGGCTTCATCACGGTCCGAATAGGGATAAACACAGACTATCGGTCCGAAAATCTCCTCTTTGGAAACGTTTACGTCCTGGGGAGGATTAAACAATACGGTCGGTTCGTAGCACGTTTCTCCGATTTTATTACCTCCACAAAGCAGCTTGGCTCCCTTTTCTACCGCTTCTTGTACCCATTCGTGAACCCGGTCTACCTCACTGGTTTTAATAAGAGGCCCAACTTCCGTGTCTTTGTCCAACGGATCTCCTACCTTTAGTTTTTTGGCCTCTTGCGCTATTTTATCAGCTAGTTCTTGGGCAATTTCCTCGTGAACGAATATTTTTTGAACCGATACGCACACTTGACCGGCGTGGTAAAAGGCTCCTTTGGTCAACATGGGGACCATCTCATCCATGGAAGCATCTTTCTCCACGATTACCGGGGCGGCACCTCCGTGTTCCAGGGCACAGCGCGTTCCTGGTGCCAGTTTAGATTTCAAACTCCAGCCGACTTTTGCCGAACCGATAAAGGACAGGTAGTTAATCCGTTTGTCGGTAGCCAACTTTTCGGCCAGTTCATTGCTACAGAGTATGGGCTGAACCCATCCTTCCGGCAAGCCGGCCTCTTCCAAAATATCCATCAGCGCCAGGCAGGAAAGGGGGGTTGCCGAAGCGGGCTTTACGATAACCGGGCAGCCTGCGGCAAATGCAGTGATGGTTTGATGGACGATCAGATTAAGCGGGTGGTTAAATGCCGATAGAGAAGCAACCACCCCAATGGGTTCTCTCATGGTAAAAGCAAGGCGGTTGACCGATGCGGCGGTCAGTCCCATGGGGATCTGTTCTCCTTTTAAATGGGAGATTTCCTCGGTAGCTATCTTTACCCCATCGATGGCGCGTAGGACTTCCACTTTCGAATCCCGATAGGGCTTGCCCCCCTCTTCAGCGGCAATTTTTGTCAGTTCTTCCACTTTTCCTTCCATAATATGCCTCACTTTCTCCAGGATGGCAATACGTTTGTGAGCGGGGATCCATTGGGAAGTATCTGTAAAAAGGGTATAGGCGGTATTGATTTTTTTCTCCAAGGTTATCTCGTCAATCAAGGGTAATTCCTTAATCAGGCTTTGGTCGTAGGGAGAGGTGACTTTTATCGTTTGACTCATAGTTCAGCAGTTTTTTGTTTCAACAAAACATTTAATATGGGATGGTTCAGGGAATAATCGACGGGCAAATCAATCACATGCACTCCTGGGTTGTTAAGCGATGTAGCAAGTATTTCCTGAAAATGGCTGTCACTCTCTGCCCGATACCCGTGTGCTCCATAGCTTTCCGCATATTTGACAAAATCCGGGTTTTTATAATCCAGACCAAAATTTCGGAAGCCCATGTCTTCCTGTTTCCATTTGATCATGCCAAAGGCCCCGTCATTGAGTATGATCACGGTCAGGTTCAATCCAAGACGGACGGCTGTCTCCAACTCTTGGGAATTCATCATAAACCCTCCGTCACCGCATACGGCTACCACTTTTTTGTCCGGGTACAAAAGGTTCACGGTCATCGCCGAGGGTAATCCGGCACCCATGGAAGCTAGCGCATTGTCCAGCAGGAGGGTATTGGGATGGTAACACGTATAATTCCGTGCAAACCAAAGTTTGTATATCCCATTGTCCAAGGTAATTACATCCTTGTCTCCCAGATTTTTGCGCATCAGGTTGACCAGTCGCTGGGGAAGCATGGGAAACCGTTCGTCCTTAAAGTATTTGCTGAGATGTCCTTTGACTTCTTCTTTTACCTTCTTATAAAACGAAAAATCCCAATCTTCCTGTACCAGCAGTTGATCGGTAACTTTATTGACGGAATGAGTAATATCTCCCACAACGTTCAACTGGGGGAAATACACCGGATCCACCTCAGCAGGTTCAAAATTTATGTGAATGACTTTTTTCCCTCCTTTTTTCATAAAGAACGGGGGCTTTTCGATCACATCGTGGCCTACATTGATAATTAGATCGGCAGCCTCTATGGCCGCATGCACAAAATCGTTGCTGGAAAGTGCTGCCGTGCCCAGGTATTGGGGATGTCGTTCATCGATAACGCCTTTGCCCATCTGGGTGGTAAAGAAATAAATTCCTGTTTCATCCACGAATCGACCAAGTGCCTGACAAGTAATTTTCCGGTTGGCGTCTGCGCCGATCAGTAACAGTGGCATCTTTGCCTTCTGAATCATGGCTACCGCCGCATCAATGGCCTTGTCATCCGGATTGGGCATGATATAATTTACGACGTCAAAAATCTCCCCGGAGCATTCCTCCTGGGCAATGTCCTCAGGAAGTTCTAAATGTACGGCTCCAGGCCGCTCAGTGGTTGCCATCCGGAATGCTTCCCTGATTTGGGAGGCGATAATATTACTGTCGACAATCTGCTTGGTAAATTTGGTAATGGGCCGCATCATATCCACCACATCGATGATCTGAAAACGGGCCTGCTTACTTTTTGTAATGGGTTTCTGGCCGGTAATCATCATCATCGGCATTGCCCCCAATTGGGCATAAGCGGCTGGGGTTACCAAGTTGGTGGCTCCGGGACCGAGTGTGGCTAGGCATACACCAGGCTTACCGGTAAGCCTTCCATAGGTAGCAGCCATAAAGCCCGCTCCTTGCTCGTGGCGAGTAAGGATCAGTTTAATGGTTGACTGGCTTAGGGATTCCAAAAAATCGAGGTTTTCCTCTCCCGGTACACCAAAAATGTATTCAACCCCTTCGTTTTCCAGGGCTTTGATAAATAAGTCGGATGCTTTCATAGATAAAAAGGTCAGGTTTTTATTTGCTTTCCAAGGAAGGATACAAATTTTGTACTAAAGTGGTCCGATTCTGAATTTAGTTGAGACGAATAAAGTGGTGGTGAGTCGAAAAAAAGACGAAATCACCTCAATTAAATACAGATATGCATGGTCTATTTCGGTGTGATCCGAGCGACAAATACCGGTTTTTCATCAATGGAACCCATCAGGATGATCCGCTTGTCAGCTTCTTTTCCCACATAAATATTTACGGTTTCGTTCAGCCGCGCTTCTGCCATGTAATTTATTTCCAGTTCGGTAAATTGGATGTTAGTCCCCGTACAAAAATCTTCCACCCACCGGATGTAAGAGACATTGTTTACATGGTTATTCATGTCCAAGTCGGAGGGGAGTACCAAAAAATCCGGGCCTTTATACCGAATTGTTGGAATAGTTAACCTTTCAGGAAGTAATTCGGCTTCAGCCTGAGGTGGGAAAAGTTCGGAAGGTAATATGTCGTTAGGCCGCTTGGGACGTTTGCTCGTGCTGTCCAGTAGGAGCCAGGCAGACATGGCAGTGGCCAAGGGGATCCCTGAAGCATCTTCCACCAAAAACTCCCTTAGCGCAAAAAGCTTGTTGATGCCCCTGCCGGCAGTTTTTACGGTGATGACATCCCCCCAAGATGGCAACTTCCTAACTTGGATGGACATACGTGACAAAACCCAGTGAAACCCCTGGTTAAACAAGTTTTGTCCAAAATCCTTGCTATCGGCATGTTTCCAGGCGATCTCCTGCATCAAATCTCCCAGTGCCCCCCACCGAAGTAGGCCATTCGGATCTATCTGAAAGGACAGGACCTCAAATTGTTTTTCATACTGAAAGGAGCGTGTCGCATCGGTCATGGTAGTAGGTATCATAAATCGCTAAAACAAGCCAAAACTTTCCAGTTGTGCATCAGCTTGATATATTTTAGGGGTAAATTCAGAATTTAGTTTGGAAACATTCCCAAGCTGGGTATTGTTTTCGTAAAAACTGCTGTGGTAAATCCAATTCCAACCAATTTGCTGCCCCATTTGGGTGAATCCTACTTTTGGGCGAATTTTTTTGATCCATCAGAAAGCGATGAGTTTTTTGAGAGGCTGAAAGAAGGGTCTTCCTGGAAGCAAGAGCCGATCAAACTTTTTGGAAAAACAATTATGCAACCTCGCCTGACGGCATTGTATGGAGATCCCAAGTTACCATATGGCTATTCGGGAATCAAAATGATTCCCCATCCATTTAGCCCCACGCTTCTTGCGATCAAGGCGCGCATTGAATCGTTGGCTGGGGTGAAATTTACCCATGTGCTGCTAAACCGGTACCGGGATGGGAAAGACAGTATGGGATGGCACCGGGACAATGAAAAGGCATTGGGGATCAACCCGGTAATAGCTTCGGTAAGCTTTGGAGCTGCCAGGGACTTCCATCTACGTCTTTATGAGACAAAATCGGAGAAACTGACCCTTAACCTCAGCCATGGAAGTCTGCTGATCATGAAAGGCCTTACCCAGCACCATTGGGAGCACCAAATTCCCAAAAGAGCCAATTTGGTGGGGGAGCGGATTAATCTGACCTTTCGGGTGATTACCCGATAAGTGCTGCCAGGGGTTCACTCTTCGGTATTCGCAAAATCATCGTAATAAAAATCTATTTCGGCGGATTGCAGTCCCTGATGGACAAGTAATTGATTTCTGAAGGAAAGATAGGGTGCTTTTTCAGAAAGTGTGATGGATGTTTTTCCGGGAAAAGCCATGTTTTGCATGCTGTTTTTATTCCGCAAGATCCAGCCTTGGTAGGAGGGGAGCTTGTCCGGTTCACCCAAGATCACCACGCCGGGATCTTCTGGTCCCTGCTGCGTCACATTCATCCAAGGGCCTCCGGAAACGGGAAGTTCTTGGGGAATAACTTCCCCGTTCCGATCGAAAAAGCCTACAGTTTCCGATAGTTTGATCCGGGGCGAAAAACCGCCATAGCCTTTGGGATCTTCGGATCCTCCCAGTTGTACATTGGCCAACAGTGGCTTTAACTCCACTTCTATCGTCAATTTATACAATTCCGGATCCATCCGCTCATAGTGAAGGGTAATATTTTCCTCAACCACCGCTTTGTCGTCAACTATCCATTGCACTTTAGCCTCCAACTGTGCCTGCTCGTTGTCTATTACCGTGGGATTGATCTGGGTAACTTTCCAGGAGATCCCCTCACTGATCCATGGATCTGCCACCCGATTTCCATCCACATATAATTGATGCCAGGTCCAGAAAATGCCCCGGTGATGCAGGTGGTCGGCCGGAAAATCTTCCGTAATGATCCCGCCTTTCAGGTCATATAGGGGATGGATATAATTCGCCCGGGGATATTTGCCATCTTGGGATTTGGTAGCCGATTGATAAAACAGTCGGGGAGAACCATCTTCAGTCAGTTGATAGCCCTGATCGGTGGATGTCCAGGCAAGTTGTTGGGCGTGGCTAACTGATAATAGAGAGAAAAAAATTAAAAGAAGGGATAAGAAACGAGTGGCGTAGGTTAATTGTATGAGGTTCATATGTCAGGAAAGGTGGTGGAATTCTTTTTGTGAGAATCATTTAGTTAACAATGATTTTCTAGATAGGTGGATATTTTGGGATTATCTTTGGCTTCTAAAGTAGATACAAATTTCTAAAATAACTTTATTCGTCACAATTAATTGTATGTCACTACCCTTTTTACCGGCTTTATCCAAAAAAGCACACCTGGACAAAACTTTGGAAAGGCTCTTACATTACTATAAAAATACCCAACAACATCGGGTGACACCTGTCTTGGACAAGGCTGCCATCAGAGAAACTGTACGGGTATTTTACTTTGAACAAAAGCTTGATCCTGAATATTCTATTGATTACATTATCAATGGATTAAGATATTTTTCTGTACATACGCCTCACCCCAAGTATTTCGGCTTGTTCAATCTCCGATCCCAATTCCCCAGCATTGTTGCGGATTTGATCACAGCGGTATTTAATCCCCAATTGGCGGCATAGAGTCATTCGCCTTTTGCCAATGAGGTGGAAAGCTACTTGATTCAATCCTTTGGGGAGAAATTCGGGTTCGATCCAGCCCTGATTGATGGGGTGTTTGCCGGAGGTGGGGCAGAGGCCAATCAGACCGCAGTCCT
>JBBQXZ010000292.1:0-6010 GCA_038209145.1 Cytophagales bacterium
TGGGCTAACAATTCGTTTTCCAGTTCCTGGATCTTTTGCCCGGTTACATCCCTTTGAATAGAAATCCAGTGGGTATACCAGCCTTTTTCATCAGACACGGGGCTCAATGCAAAATTTACCCAAAACTCTTCACCCGCTTTATTGTAGTTGACAGTGGTTATTTCACAGGGTTCAAAATTTCTAAGTGCACGGCTCAATCTTGCAAGCTCTTCTTTGTCAGAATTAGGTCCTTGAAGCATCCGGGGTGATTTGCCAATAACTTCGGCTGCGGCATAACCCGTCATTTTAGTAAAAGCTTCATTTACAAAAAGGATTTTAGGCCCTGGTTCGTCAAATGGTTCTGCTTCGGTAATTATAATTGCATCGTTTGTATCTATGATGACACTTTCAAGCAGTTTTAATCTATGTTTTTCCTCGATTTTAGCTGTGATGTCCCTCGAATTGGACACAATTCCTTTCACTGCAGGATTATTTAACATGTTAGTCAGCACTGTTTCAACCCATCTCCATTCCTCATTATGGTTTTTAAAACGGAAGGGTTCGACAGTTATCCTGTTTTCTGTCGTTAATTTTTGCAAACTGGCTGAAGTTCTTTCAACATCATCCGGATGGATAAATTCAAATGCGTTTTTTCCAATGAATTCTTCCGGGGAAATCCCCAGAACAGAAGTGCTTGAAGGACTAACATACAAATAATTTCCTACTGGGTCTAGTATTCCAATCAGGTCAGAACCCTCCTGAACCAACGCTTTAAATCGTTGCTCGCTTTGGAGAAGTTTTTCTTCCTGCTCAATTTTTTCCTTTCCATCTCTAGCCACAGCATACATGAGTTTTGTAGTATCATCCCACCTTGCCGACCATAAATTATAGGCGATGCCGCCCTCTTTTTTCTTGTAACGATTAAAGAAAGAATTAATCTCCTGACCAATAAGAATAGCAGCAGCTATTTCAACGGATTTGGGCACATCCTCCTCAAAAATCAAATCCTGAAAAGGTTTGCCAATTAATTCTTCGGGTAAATATCCCCAATGATTTGAGGAAGCAGCACTCACATACACAAAATTACCCTGTTCATTAATGGTGCAAAAAACATCTAAAGAAGCATCCATCATTTGATTCGCCTCAGATCTTTGCTTTACAATCCGCGTAATATCCCTTGATTGGCAGGCTACGGCAAAAATTTGGTGATCGTCTCCGGTTAAAGCTTCAAAAGTAATTTGACCATATTGAATTTCATTTGATTCGGAATAAAAGAAATGCTCTTCTATTTCAAATTTCTCTCCGCTGAGTGCCCTGCTATAATAGGCTTTCCATTTTTCAATATAACCGACACCAAAGCCTTCGACAAATACAGACCCGTTCAGTTTCTTTTCCTCCCCTGTCATTTCTTTCATCAGGCTCAAGTACCTTTTATTGGCATAAACCAATTGGTAGTCAAGGTTGATCATCCAAATAAGATCTTTGCTTTGATCTAGTAAGAGATTTGACAACTGAGTTTGCATCATGGCAAAAATTGAATTTTAATATACATAAAAATAATACTAAAAACATTGAAAAGTAACAATTTATTACTTGCGACCGAGATCGAAAACTCAAAATAATTTAATTAAAGAATAATACAAAATTAAGGATGGTAATATAATTTAAACTTACCCATATTTTTTATAAATTTATTTCGACCAATATATGAAAATATTATTAAAATTAGGAATAAATTTTTTTCGGGATATCCCATTAATTATAGCCCATCTTTTATCCCAAGTCCCAAAGGGAGTTTTCAGTGAGGTTGTGGAAAAGAAAGGTTACTTCACTCTTTTTGGGTATCTGGACCGGTAGGATATTGGTTAGGGACCAAAGCCTAAGATCTAAACATTTCCCTTATGTTTAACCATCTTCGATATGTAGGGTGAATTGTTGTAAACGCTTTATTTTAGCCTTAATGATCTGATCTCACCGGACCGGAGGCACTTTCCCTGCTAGTGATGAGTAGTCCTTCTGTCATTGAAGTCATTTAATCTTGATCGTTTTTTGGGATTTTTCTAGTGAAATTTGTAAAATCCCCATTTTCATCCACCTCTATCAGTTCTACTTTCACTGCCTGAGAGGAAGGAATGACTAACCCACCCAAATTCTCAGCAATATAATAGGTGATTTGGGCCCCGAAAAGAAAGATCACCACGGAATAATACACCCAAATAAGAACGACAACGAGAGAACCTGCAGCACCATAATAGTTGCCAACTGCCGCATTTCCGAGGTACAAACCAATAAGGTATTTTCCCAAAGCAAAAAGCAGCATTGTCACAAATGCCCCCAACCAGACATCTTTCCAGTTGACACGTGCATCCGGAAGGATTTTGTACATCAATCCAAAAACCAAAACCATCAGCGATTGGGCCAGCACCACATTGGCCACACCCGCAAAAATCAGCATATTCTCGTCAAAGAGGTCGTTGAAATAATTTAAAACGATTACTAGGACCGCATCAGCGACCAAAGAAACAATCAAAAGAAACCCAATAGAGGCCACCATGGAAAAACTAAGGAACCTGTTAACCGCAAATTTCAAAATACCCTTTTGAGGTTTGGGTTTGATGTGCCATATGTGGTTGATACTGTTTTGAAGACTGACAAATACCGTAGTGGCACTGAATATCAAGATGACAATACCCACCATTTGGGACCAAAAAACCTGACCATCCAACGTGACGTTTTGCATGATTTGATCGAGCGTCTCCACACTGTCTTCCCCAATCAAGGTGCCTATTTGATTCAATAGCTCCTCCCGGACATCACTCTTAGAATAAAAGGTAGCCCCGATATTCAAAACGATGATTAATAGCGCAGGCAAGCTAAAAATAGTATAAAAGGCGGCGGAAGCTGCAAAAGTCATCGAATCATTGCTTGCGAAATCTTTGACACTGTCAATGAGAATTTGAAAAAAAGTGAGTGACTTTAACCGCTTTATTTGTCTTTTTATCATGGAGTTAGGGTTAAATTTTTACTAAGACTATTGAAAACTAGTCGGACAATTTGCGCTTCGCAGAATCACCGTATCCCTTGACTGGGATATTTGCCCTCAACGGTGCGTCCAAAGGCCATCAATTCTTCAATTTGGGCATTCATTTCCCCATTGGGATAGAGGCAAGGTCCTATACCGGCGACTTTATTTTTGTAGTCCAAAAACCCAACCATAATCGGGACATCAGCTCCTAGAGCTATATGGTAAAACCCGCTCTTCCATTTCGGTGCATGCTTGCGGGTTCCCTCAGGTGTGACCATGACAACCAGTTCATCCGCCTCCTTCAACATCTGGATCATGGATTCGGTGTAAGTCAACTTTCGCTTTCCCGGCAAACGTTTGCGGTCTATTGATATTCCGCCAAGGCCTTTAATCAACCAACCGAGAGGCCCCACCATCACCTCCTTTTTGATGGTAAATTTTACAGGAATATCCATCAGGTAAAAAGCTGCCCGGGCGTACAGCAGGTCCCAGTTACTGGTATGTGGGATAGCTATCAAAACGGCTTTTTTTATTCCTTCTGGCATTCCACCGGAAGCCTTCCAGCCTGTAATCCAAAAGACAATTCGCGCTATTAGTTTCATTCCTGAGCTTTCATTACTGTTTTTGTGGTACCCTGTCCCATAGTGCATGAACATCGATATACTCCTTCATGGTTTGATAGCCGATCTCGAAAATTTCCTTTGCTTTCTTTATTTCCAAAACACCAAACCGGGCAAGGCCTACGGGTTCAACAAAATGGTCACACATGCCCCTACGGCTATATACGTTGTAGTTCATGGACATGATTACCGTACGTTCTATCAGGCTTTTAATGTGGCGAATATTTTGCTGTTCGGGAAGATGGTTGCAGTTGACACCGATGATTACATCGCAGATATCTTGCAATGGCTCCACGGGCATATTATTCAATACGCCGCCATCGATATAATAGCGTCCGTCCAGAAGTATAGGCTCAAACATGCCAGGTATACACGAGGAAGCCATCAAGGGTCTGATTATCTCTCCCGACGAGAAATATGCCGTTTGGCCAAGATGCAAGTCAGTGGCTGCCATGGTCATTGGGATCCGGAGTGACGAAAAATCATTGACTTCTAGATATTTCTCGTAAAGTGGGGTTATGTGATCCATCTTGAGGATTCCTTTCCAGCTGACAGAGGGCCAAATAAACTTAAAATAGTTTGTTTGGATAATGATTTCCAGGATTTCATCCGGGGCAAATCCTTTGGCATACATGACCCCGGCTATCGCTCCTGCACTACTACCGGATATGGCTGAAGGTGAGATGCCGGCTTCATCCATGGCCCTGAGTACGCCCAGGTGGGCGATGCCACGAACGCCACCTCCTGAGAGAGCTATTCCTATATGTGATTGTTTTTCCAATGCTAAATTAACAAATAGATATTTAATGCAAATCAAGAAAACTGATATCCTGCTGTATACATCAACAAAACGTTACCCTTCAACGAAAGAAACCTCCAAGTGATTGAAGGTTTCTTTCTTGAGAGCCTTAGCGTATAATTATTCCACTACTACCCCCATGGAGCAGAATTTTTCAATTCGCATTTCCTTGAGTTTGTCTGGCTTTAATTTATCCAATTCAGCCAGTGACTCCTTAATGGTATGTTTGATCGTTGCGGCCATCACCTTCATATTTCGGTGGGCTCCTCCAAGAGGTTCGGCGATGATACCGTCAATCAACTTATTATTCAACATGTCCGGCGCTGTCAGCTTGAGAGCTTCGGCTGCCTGCTCCTTATAATCCCAGCTTCTCCATAAAATAGACGAGCAGGATTCGGGGGAAATTACCGAATACCATGTATTTTCAAGCATAAATACTTTATCACCAATGGCAATTCCAAGAGCTCCGCCTGATGCTCCCTCTCCGATGATGATGCAGATAACGGGGACCTTTAGTTTGAACATTTCCCGCAGGTTTTTGGCTATTGCCTCACCCTGACCCCGTTCCTCGGCTTCAATGCCCGGAAAAGCACCCGGGGTATCAATCAGTGTCACAATGGGTTTGTTGAATTTCTCGGCCATCTTCATCAACCGAAGAGCTTTTCTATATCCTTCAGGATTGGCCATGCCAAAATTCCTTTCTTGGCGCTGCTTGGTGTTTCGTCCTTTTTGTTGGCCGATAAACATCACTGATCGGCCATCAATATCTCCCAATCCCCCAATCATGGCTTTGTCATCCTTTACACTTCGATCACCGTGAAGTTCAATGAAATCATTGGTCATCTCATAAATGTAGTCGAGTGCATAGGGCCTGTCTGCATGTCGGGAAAGCTGTACCCGCTGCCAGCGTGTGAGATTTTGAAACGTTTCTTTTTTCAAGGTTTGAATTTTTTCCTCCAATGATTTGATATCAGTGGATAGATCAATGTTTTTACCTTTGGCAAGATCTTTCATTTCACTAAGTTTAAGCTCAAGATCTGCAATCGGTTTTTCAAATTCTAATACCATGTTTCCAGTTTATGAATAGGACAAAGATAAAAATTAATTTGTGATATTCGGTCAACAAACCACATTGCTTACCTCTAACAGTAAAAAACAGGACTAAAGGGATGGCTAAAAGTAAACCTTTGCTTCATCGTGCCGAACCTAATGCATGTATTTAAAAATAAACATCCTGAAAAAGAGCAGAGTAAAAATTTAGCTGATATTTTTTGAGGCCATATTTTGACAGCTTAAATAAAGCCACTACATTTACGTCACAATAATCGATAAATGCATCGAATTATTCAACGGAGTGGTAGTTCAGCTGGTTAGAATGCCTGTCCCGAAATGTCGGGAAGGTCGCTGGTTAGAGTTTTAAAATAAAATATTGGAGTGGTAGTTCAGCTGGTTATCCCGATAGCTATCGGGACTGTCCCGAAATGTCGGGAAGGTCGCTGGTTAGAGTTTTAAAATAAAATATTGGAGTGGTAGTTCAGCTGGTTATCCCGATAGCTATCGGGACTGTCCCAAAATGTCGGGAAGGTC
>JBBQXZ010000293.1:0-6006 GCA_038209145.1 Cytophagales bacterium
CTTCCCACCCCAGAACACCTTTGAAGAAACGGCAAATGTATCACGAGGTAGTCCCAGGCTTTTGATGACCTCACCCATAATTTTTTCTGATTCCCCGGCCTCATATCCTTCGGCATTGTCGAAGAAATTTACGCCGGCATCATATGCTGTTTTCAAAAGTGTTTTGGCATCTTTCATCTGCACTTGCTTACCAAAGGTCACCCATGACCCAAGCGATAAGGCTGAAACTTTCAATCCGGACTTCCCCAAGCGTCTATATTCCATAATTTTTATAATTTA
The DNA here is from genome assembly GCA_038209145.1 of Cytophagales bacterium. Classification (GTDB taxonomy): domain Bacteria; phylum Bacteroidota; class Bacteroidia; order Cytophagales; family Cyclobacteriaceae; genus Lunatibacter. Next base: position 280 of record JBBQXZ010000293.1, read on the forward strand.
TAATTGGTTTCCTAAAATAATCATTCTCAGCGTACGGGCTTATACGACTTCTTTTCGGTTCAGCTTTTAACGCCTGTCAAATCGCTATTGGTTGAAAAATAAATACTGAGGTACACATAAGTTGCAGATTCCATGTCATGTTAATTTCCTTATAAAATTTCTATTTATTTGATATTAAACACATTAGTCTGAGTAGGGCAGTTAAAATGCTGCTATTTCATGGTACTAGTTTCAAATGAGGATTAAATGAGGCCACAACCTAAACCCAAAACATTCATAAGTTATGAAAAAATACCAAACTATCATTGAATAGTTTTGGCAGAATAAGCTTGGGAAAATTATCGCTGTTCGAAATGCTGAACTGATCGGTAGCCATTTCCGGTAAAAGCCAATTTAGGCTTAACAACTTTACCCACTTACCGGGCAAGCAAAATGCTATGAACTACATAGCCTAATGATACAGCGATGCAAAAGCAGTAAAAACTACCACAATATTACTCCAAAACAGGAAGTCAAAGCACAATGCCACCTGAAATACAGCAAAAAAACCTCCCGAAAGACTAAAAAACCAACTTTTTCATCTGTCCAGTACTAAAAATATAAAAGGGGAAAAATCATTCCGCTTATTACCGAGCCTCAGTTTATCTTTAACCATCCGACAAACTAAATAGGTTTACCAGTTTTGTGGATTTCGATTGGTTGCCTCCCTAGCTGTTCTGGTTCTCCACCCTGAATCCCTCCCAGTTTGCGGGCAAAAGTTGGCAGAGGTCTTTTTGTTTGTGAATCTGGATCCTTTGAAGGACATCCTTCAGCCATTCGAACTCATTGTGCCGTTCTTTTTGCAGCTGGCCATGAAGGAGTACAGTGCGGCGGCCATTTCCGCTGCCTGGTGCGATCCTGCGAACAGTTACGCCTTTCTCCCCACAGCCAGGGGCCGGACGGCGTTTTCTACCAGGATGTTGTCTATTTCCATCTGCCCGTGCAGGACATAGGCACTCAGGCCCTCCCATCTTGACCTGGAATATGCTATCGCTTTGCCCTTGGCGCTCGTCGGTTGGTATTTCAGGTGGTTTTCGTCAAACCGTTTTCCCAATTCGGCCAGCACGGGTGTCGCATGCTCTTTCCTTTGGGCCGTCCTTTCTTCACAGCCCGCAGCCTGTTCCCTCGGTCTTTTCTCCAGCAGGTACAGAACCTGCGTCAGGTCAAGGACATAGTTGGCCTGTTCATGATTGTCCTTCAGCGCATCGACGAATTTACGGCACGCATGCGCCATGCAGAAGGTTAAAAGGATATGCCTGTGGTTGGCGAACAGCGCCGCATAGACCGCATAGCCGACCGTCTGGATGATGCCCATAAACTTGGCAAGCATTTCCCCCGGCCCGGACTGGTCCCTGCCTTTTCTGTAGTCAAAAAGCACCAGGCGTTCCACCGGGGCATGGTAGAGCCACATGTACCCCTGGTGGATCCCGTTTTTGTGTTCTCTTTCGAGCACCTTGACCGGGGATTCGTCCACCTGGAGGTATTTTTGGTTTTCGATGACCAGCCTCAGCAGCTCCCAGAGAGGCCTTATTTTTCTCCATCCGCCCATGATCCAGTCCGAGGCGCTTGAGGCGGATATCCTTACGCCCATCTTGCCGTATTTGTCGCTCTGCCTGTGCAGTGGCATCCCGTACACATATTTGTCGTCGGTAAGCTGGGCCACGACGGATTCCGAGGGGATTCCCTTTTCGATTGCCCTGTCGGGTAGAACGCCTATGAGGATGCCCCCGTCGTTTGGCCTGGCATATTTGGGACGGATATAACATCTCACGTAGAATGAGGCGGGGGTGATTTCCAGGACTTCGGTTGTCACTTTGCCGATCATGACACAGTCCACCGTGGATTCCAGGGGCTCTATGACCTCATCCACCCTGGGAAGGTTTTCGGGAAGGGGCATGTGGCCTGTGCCCCTTTTCTTGGGCTGGAGCCTGGGTGCGGCTTCCTCCCGTACCGGGACTGAGGCGGACAGTTCTGCAGGCCAAGGCCCACGCCCAATTCAAAAAGCCCCATCTGGCCCATTCAGACCAAAGGGGCTCCGCGTTTTTCACTTTTAAACCCGTAAAGATAGTCCTGGAATTTGTTGAGTACTGATTTCAGGTCTTCTATGAATTCTTCCTTTTTAATGAGCAGTTCCAGATTTTGGGCCAGCATTGCCTCCTTTTTGGATAGGATCAACAGGGTGTCCCCGTACAGCATTTTGTAGTTTGTCTCCCTGTTTTCCATACTATAAAAATGGTGAAAAAAAGAGGCCTTGTCACTGTTTAAACGTACTTTTCTTCATAAAAACGGGTGTTTTTTTCACCCCTGTTTTAAGGGTGTATGGCGCTTTCTGTAGCTCACCGACCCGAGCTTTACCCCCTGTAAAAGCAGGACCAGCTTACTGCCGGGGATGGCGGCTCCGTCTGTCCCGGGGTGCTCAAAGGCACTCCTCTCCAGCTTTTTGACATACATGGCAAAACCGTCCCTGTCCCACTGGACCATCCTGACCTAGTTGGCCCTCTTGCCCAGGAAGATGAACACGTCCCCGTTCATCGGGTCAAAGCCGGGTTCGTTCCTCACAAGGCCGGCCAGCGAATTGATCCCAAACCGCATGTCGGTGAGATTGCCGTACAGGAAATACCTGCACGTGTTGGATATGGCCAGCATGGCTTACAGGACGGGTTCCCTGACAAGGCCCGCACTGACCACCCCGAACAGTTCCAGGCTGACCCCGGATGTATAACTGTTACGGGCAACAGCACCTCCGGAAGCAGGGGGAACGAAGGTGTGGAGTTTCAGCAGGGTGAATTTCCAAGCATCCAGGGACAATTGTCCCGTTTACCGAATATAATGCACCGATAATAAAACGTAGTGTGCAATATTTCCTTTTCAACCGCAAATGCGGACTTGCTCATGCCGGAATCCTTCCACTCAAGGTACAGCTTTTTCATTTCCTTTTCTTCCTGTCTTTTCATGCGGAAAGTTTAGCCACAATATCCGGGTTCTGAAATATGGGGTTGGTCGGATGGATATGTATAAAAGCAAAAATTCAGGAAAGCAAATTCAAACCCGTCGGAAAATAAGCACTAATGCCAACACCGTGTATAAGCCATTGCTGGATCCGTCCTACTCTGAAAAACTCTTGGAAAATTTCCATCGGAGTTTTTACTTTTAATGGTTCGTGTGTGAGACACGCAAAAGCTCATACACGAGGAACGTTAACGGTCATTGTAAAGAGACACTCCACAAAAGAGAAAAACTATTGCGAATACTTTTCTTTTTTTAAACATTACACAGTTAAAATTAGTTTTATTATAGTATCTGACATTATTGTTTGTTTAGGTATCATTTTTTCATCAGAAAAGTTTATTTGAAAATCATCGCTACAAGTCATGTGCGTTGAACGTAATTTATAGATAATACCATTTGTTAAAATAATTTCTTATTCTATGCTGAAGTCTTACAACATTCTTTTTTGGGTAAGTGGATTTGCTCTGGGTCTGATGGTTTGTTCCTTTTTTGCTTGTCCCCTTTGGAAGGTGGCTATGCCAACCATGTTGCTCCTTTCGGTTGTTACCGGAATGATCGGGATCAAGAAAAAGAAAGAGTTAGAAGGCTCGTGATTATGTCCACACGAGACTTGGCACATAAAGACCCCGTTCCGTATAGGTTACATCTCAAATTGTAGATGCGTCTTATGTTTGAAGTGAATAATTGGCAATCGATAGTTACTGTCATAGGCTCACAGTGAGGAGGTGTCTCACCATAGCCCATATTTGAACGCAATAATCCTTTAACTGTGACAATCAGCGTGTCCTTGTTCCCATCTCCCGAAAGTTTAAAACCTAGAAAAAGTTTTTCATCCGAAGTCAGCTTATGGGCAGGAATAACTGCAAGCCAACGCACCGAGCAATCGACAGATACGCCATGACCGAAAAAAATAACGAACCGCAAACATTAAGCCCAATAGAGAAAAGCCCTTGCTAAAAAGTCCTGATTGATGTAAAAATCTATCAGGGCTTTTTGCAAGTGGCCGCCATCCCTACGGAAGGTAAATGGACTGACACCCAAGGGGTTGATGCTGCCATGTTATTTTGCATAGAGTATCTGTTTACATCAGGCTTTTTCGCACGCGGGTATGGGTTTAGGGACTGGATTAAGACCCCTGCGGGCATGGCTCCCCCCACTCAAGATAGTTTTGGGAAAGGTTTTCCATCATATCCCGGATCAGGCCGCTGGAATCCCTGATCGCTTCCTGATTCACAATGGAACTGGATTTGACCGGATGGGTTTAGGTTTTTGGTTTGCCCTGTCCCTGGTATCGAAGATGACGGACATCCTGCCTGTTTTGCAGCAGGGGGATTTGAAGACATCCTTCCCGTATTTTTTTGCATCCTGATCTGAAATGGTATTTTGACCTTCGGTTTCGGGGGCTACAGATCCAGTGCGGCACGTATCATCGCAAGCCTTTTCCGCTTGCCCCGTTGCCTAAGGTAGCTGAAGTGGCGGATCTTGACAAACCTCCTTGGAAGAATCCCGATGCTCGGGACAAGTTATGCCGTTCGAACCTCAGGAGGAATTCCTGATGCGGAAGCAGGATCTGCTTTGTTTTGGAGCCGTTTACATAGTCCTTTTGAGCGAATTTGACATGGGAGGGATTGACTTCGAGGATGCATGTGGGACAACATAGCAAGAGGGCAAAATGTGCTTGAAAAAGAAACTGATGCTTTGGGCCTTTCCCGCAACAAGCGGGAAAGGCTATCCTACATTTGTCCCTACCTACGCCATGTTCTTTTTTGATGTAGTTGATATAGGAGGCGATCCCGATACTCGGGATAAGTAATGTTGTTGGGTAAGCTGCTCCGGATTGAGATGGTTGTAATAGGAAAGTAAGCTTTATCTTCGAGAAAAGAGGCTAGCTTCAGCAGATAATCCTGTGGCTATTCATTGAGGACAACGATGTCCAGCGGGTTTTTTGTTGAGTTTCCATACTCATTGATTTAGATATGACTAAATTTAACCCGAATTTATGTAAATCGCTCACATAGAGGGTGTCAGTTCAAAAGCGAATTGGCAAAAGTGGCGGGTTTTGTGATTAAATCAAGTTCATTTTATAATTGCTGGGTGTTTTATGTGGCCACACCCGCCGCAAACGCTGACGGGTTTTGGCGGAAGGGTATTCGAGGGATAGGCATAGGTTGCGGCCAAATTGGGGACAAGGTGGGTCTTATTCTTACATCGGGGTTTAAACCCCGGGCTATTAAACAGACCATCCCTACGGGATTTTTTGGGATGCGGTCTAACGCGTGGAAAGGAAAAAACAGGGATAAAAACATGATCGGTTGCCGTCTCAAAAGTTTCGAATCCAACGGCGAGAAACTGCATCTGCATTCAGCCTGCGCACGATCAATGGACTGTCCCACATTCAGTTGGGTAACCCTCCAAACAAAACTACTCCCCAACCATCGGCTGGGGAGTAGTTTTTTATCCGGTATCTAGTCAACCTTGAGCTGCCTGACTACGGTGCTATTGCGGTGTTCCATGTGGACACCGTATACGCCTGGAGTGAGGTGGCTGATGTCCAGTTCATGGCGGTTCCCCTCCGGAACCTCCTCCACGCACAGCCTTTCGGCCCCAACGATGTCAAACACCCGGATGCGGTGTGGCGGACTGTCGTAGCTGTACGCTTGATATTCTCTACTGGCTTTA
>JBBQXZ010000294.1:0-5980 GCA_038209145.1 Cytophagales bacterium
AAGTTTTGTTTTGTAGGCCTTGGTTCTGAAGGCCGTGGGGAACAGTTGCTACGGACGGATCTCGACAATGCCATTATTTATGAGGATGTACCTGACTCATTGAGTGACCAAGCCGCCAGTTATTTTCATCTCATCGCCAGGGATGTGATGGACGTTCTTTTTGCTTGTGGGTTTCAGGCCTGCCCTGGCGAAATGATGGCCAATAACCCCCAGTGGTGCCAGCCTATTTCCGTTTGGAAGCGGTATTTCAGCGATTGGATCCGACAGCCGGACCAAGAATCCCTGATGATGGCCACAATTTTTTTTGATTATAGACCTGTTGCCGGCTATCATCCTCTGGCGACTTCACTTACCCAACACATCTATTCAGAAATAGAGAAGGAAAAAATATTCTTGAATTTTTTTGCCAAAAATGCCCTGCTTAATCCCCCACCTATGGGTTTTTTTAGAAATTTTATCGTCGAGAAATCCGGGGAACAGCGGGACAAATTCGACATCAAACTTCGCGCAATGATGCCTTTGGCCGATGCTGCCAGATTGCTTATGATGAGTCACCGGGTTTTCGGTATCAACAATACCTTCAGGCGCTTTGAAAAATTGGCGGAGCTGGAACCTACCAACCAGGAGTTATTTCTCGAAGCTGGAAAGGCGTATGAAATCTTCATGCGCATTCGTGCACTGGAAGGGTTGAAAAATCAAACATCCGGCAGGTATATTCAGCCTGAAAGTCTGGGAAAGCTGCAGCGGCAATTGTTGAAAAACGCTTTTTTCCCTATCGATGAGTTGCAAAAAATCATCCGGGTAAGGTTTCAGTTAGACTATTTTGGCAGTTAACGATGGGTTGGTGGAATCGCTTTACAAACCCAGTGCTACCGGTTAGAGATTTCGTTGGGGACTATGAGCGGGGCTTTCAATTCAAAGGCAACAAAGACCGAAAGGTAAGTGAACTCCCGCTTTTGGTGCTGGATACCGAAACGACTGGCGTGGATATCAGAAAGGATTTTATTCTTTCTTATGGATCTGTCAAAGTGAAAGGAAACAGCATTCTTGTAGGTAGTTCCACAGAATATTACCTGAAAACAAAGAAACTATCCAAAGAGTCGATCAAAGTTCACGAACTGGTTTCGAATCAAAAGACGATCAGTAGGGAGGAACTGATCCGCCTATTTCTGCGTGATGCCGCTTATTACCCGATCGTAGGCCACCATATCGGGTTTGATTTGGCCTTGTTGCAAAAGGCAGGCAGGTCATTTGGATTGAAAAAAATCAAAAACCCGGTAATAGATACACTGAACTTGGGAATCAGGCTTGAAATCGGAAAAAATGCCGATCCCAATCGGATCAGTTATTCGGACTATTCCCTCGATAGCATGTGCCAGCGGTATGGGATATTTCCCGATGACCGGCATACGGCGGCAGGAGATGCCTTTCTTACCGCCCAGCTTTTAATCAAATTATTGAAAAGAGCGCGTGAATTGGGAATAGTGACTATCGGTGAACTTTTAGATATGTGAATTATTCGGGAGTGCTTAACAAATTACTGCTTCATGGTCACCTTAATATCTCCCGTGGACTTTAAGTAGAGGCGCACATCCGCTGGGGTGGTATAAATGCCATCTACTTTCAATGTGCTATTTTCTATGCCGAAGCTGGCAAAATCGGTCTGCCAATTTCCCAACGCATCCAGTTCTTGGCGTGCTTCTTCAAGGTATTCTCCTATCGGAAATACTGCCTGTTTTTTGATGGCGTTGAGGATTTGATTCTTCTTCAGCCATCGGGCACTGTTGGTCAAAAAATTCTCCGTATTCAAGTCAAAGTCAATATTTTCAAATACAATGGCTTCCCTTCCGGCGGAATAGACCGGAGTTCCTACCAAAAATAATTCTCCGACAAGATCCTTCCGGTTGGAACGCTTGGCAATAAAAGCCATTTTTACCAGGGCACGGTTTCCATAGGATTGGGTGTCAAATGATGTTGGGATGAGTTGGGTCTTGCTGTCTAGTCGAAAGGGATTACCTACCATTTCTTTTGTCAACAAATCATCCATTGAGGTATACGTGATGACCAAGGGTAAAGTAATGTCAAGTTTATTGTCCGTGTGGTCATTGGGAAAAACCTTGGGAAGGGGAGGCTGGGGACGGTCGGGCAATGTGCCGGTATGGCCAACTACCTCTCCTTCCAATCCCAAATTCAACACAAGGTGTTGATCGGCGGTAAAGGTTTCCCCGACCCTTATTTTTTCCGGGATGGTCACCAATACCATTTCCCAGTCTTTATTGGAAATGTGGAGGGGTTTACTGTAAGCTTTCCAAGCCTTTTCCGCAAGAGATTTCAGGCTGAGGTTGGAGGTGCCAGCTGTCACCAGTTGATTCTCCATAATGGATTTGACATGCTTTTTGATCATTGGCTCAATGTCAATTTGATATCCTAGCAGGTCATACTGGAGCGGTTTTCCCCAGCTTTCGATTTCCAATTGATCTATTTGAATACCCCAGTTTTCATCAATCCTTGGCAGGAAACTGATTTGGGGGTTTAAGGATTCTTTGAACGGTAGGGCCGCGGATACCGCCTGACCAAAAATCTTTTTTTCCAGTATGACTTTTCCATCCAAAAAAATCGGGAGTGAGATTCTCACATTTCCATTTTCAGTGCTAGACAAAAGCAGTTTCCCTGTCTTGGTAATGTCCATATCAGAAAAAAGTCCATTACCCAATTCGAGCCCTTTTCCTGTAAAAAGAAGTTCTTTCAAATTTTGGTTTAACTGGGTTTCCAAGATGGAAAGTGGAATGGACAGGGAAAAATTTATATCCGACAAGGCCCTTGGGAGTTCAGTCGTTTCTCCGATAAAGGTAGACTTGTCTGGATTGATTCGCTTGCAGGAAAAAAGCAGCAGGGCGCAAAGTGAAAGTATGGATAAGGTACGTAGGATCATGGACTGGAATTAGATTGTATGCTTGATAACGAAATTAAGGCAGGATTCGGTTAAACTACAAATTTATTTATTATTGGTTGAACTTTCTACAGATTTGGGTTGGTTTAATAGGGGTATTAACATGATGCAATCAAAATTAATAATTATGAGTTGGAAAAAACTGGATTCAATTTCACAGCTGGATCAAATCATCGAAGAGAGCAAGGAGAGATCCGTTTTGGTTTTCAAGCATTCTACCCGGTGTTCGATAAGTAGCATGGCGTGGAGTCGAATGGAAAGAAGTTGGAAGCGGGAAGACAACGAGAAGGTTTCCCCCTACTTTTTGGATTTGATTGCATACAGGGCTATATCGGATGAGATTGCCAGGCGTTTTATGGTACCTCATGCTTCTCCCCAAATTATTTTGATCAGAAACGGGGAAGCCATTTACGACAACAGTCACATGGGAATCAGCTACCAAGATGTAATCTCAAGGTTAAATTAATAAACCATTGGCTAGTCAGTGAAAACGAGTTGTAATTTAACCTCTTTTTTTTCCATCCAACACCTTTTTTTCCTGGCAAAATAATAATCAACAGCTGATTAAACTTGCTTAATACGCATGCTGTCTAAGTGTAGCATTTACATTCTAACTATGAAAATTTCTACACTCGTTTTTCTATTGGCTTCACTTTTGGGACTTCAATCCCTTGAGGCCCAACAAACAGGCAATCAAGCATCCCCAATGATTCGTGGTAAGCTCATTGAGGGAACCACAAAAGAGCCACTAATCGGGGCTAACGTCCTTATCAAAACCCTTGGGGATACGCTTGTATCCAACACGGTGACAGGTATAGACGGAACCTTTGAATTGGCTTATCCACGTCTTCCCACTGTTTTATTGGAGATCTCGTATGTGGGATATGAAAAAATTACGCGTACCATGAGCAGGGGAGTGGCCCTTGATCTTGGCGTTATTTCTCTGAATGAAGACAGCAAATTACTTGGCGAAGTGGTCATTCAGGGAGAAGGCTCAGTGGGTGAAATGAGGGGAGACACCGCTGTTTTTAATGCCAGTGCTTTTAAGACCAGGGAAAATGCCATGGCTGAAGATCTTATTGGAAAGCTTCCCGGTGTGACCATCGAAAATGGACAGGTGCAGGCCCAAGGAGAACAAGTCCAAAAGATTTTGGTAGATGGACGGGAGTTTTTTGGATCTGACCCATCCATTGCCTTAAGAAACTTACCCGCAGATGCCATCTCAAGTGTTGAGGTCTTGGACCAGCGTTCTGACCAGTCTAGACTCACCGGTTTGGATGATGGGAATTATGCCAAAACGATAAACATCATTACCAAAAGTGGCATGGCAAACAGTCATTTTGGGCGAATATTTGCAGGATATGGCACGGATGACCGGTATTCGTTGGGAGGAAATATCAATTTTTTCAGAGGAGCGAAAAGAATTTCTATCATAGGAATGTTTAACAATGTCAATCAGCAGAATTTCTCCTCAGATGACCTTCTTGGTGTTACCAGCGGCGGAATGGGAGGCGGCGGACGTCGTAGTGGCGGCGGCAGACCCGGCGGTAGCGGTGGTAATTTTGCCGTTGGCCAAAACAACGGCATTGTTACCACAAATTCACTTGGTCTAAACTACAGCGACAAGTGGGGTGAAAAGATGAACGTAACGGGCAGCTATTTTTACAACGACACGGACAATACGGTGCTGGACCGTACCAACAGGGAGACGGTATTGACAGAAACTCAACGGCAATATTATCAGGAAAACCAATTGTCAACGATCAACAACCGGAATCACCGGATGAGTGGTCGCATTGAATATGACATCGATAAGAAGCATGCGATCGTGCTGAGTCCCTCCATCAATTATCAAAACAATACCCGCTACAGTGACTTGGATGGGCTCAACCTAAATACCAATCTGGATCCGCTAAGTGATACCAAAACAATCACTGACAACAATACCGAAGGGTATAACTTGTCAAATACCTTTACCTACAGGTACAAATTTGACAAAAAAGGAAGAACATTCTCTACGGATTTATTCACATCGTGGAACAAGAGAGATCAACTCACTGATCTACTTGCGGCTAACAGGGATTATGTCCGCAACTCGATGGATACCCTGGTACAGGAGACATTTGCACGCGCTGATGGGTTTAATTATAATGCCAACTTTACCTATACGGAACCCCTATCAGAACGATCCGTGGCCACTGCCCGCTATCAGGTAGGAAACAACAAAAGTGCAGCCGACCAGAAAACGTTCCAACTGGCCAATGAGCAGGGCATCATGGTGCTGGATACCGCATTGAGTAATGAATTTGACAACCGATTCCTTACCCAGCAGGCTGGCTTGGGTTATATGTACAGTTACAAAGGACTGAATGCCAACGTTAATTTGGACTATCAATATGCCGTGTTGAATAACGACATTTTATTTCCAAAACAAGGCAACTTTTATCGAGACTTCAGAAATTTCTTGCCTACCGTTGTTGTCAATTACCGGACAGAAAATGGTATCAGCTACCGCTTCCGATACCGAACACGCACCAATGAACCCAGTGTCAATCAGCTTCAAAATGTCATCAACAACAACAATCCGCTCAACCTGACGGTGGGTAATCCGGATTTGGGGCAAGCTTTCAACAACACCTTCTTTCTGAACATGTCAAAGGTGGATATGGAGAAAAATAAAACGCTCTTCATGTTCCTGTACGCATCGATTACGGATAATTTTATCGGGACCAATACATTCATAGCAACGAAAGATACGCTCATCAATAATGATGTGCTTCTTAGAACGGGTGGACAGTTGACACGGCCCGTAAATATGAACGGTCAAATGATGGGCCGCCTTTTTGTCAACTACGGGACCAGCATTCCGAAGTTAAAGACCAAGGTTAGCATAAACCCAAGTATCAGCTATGGCCGCACACCGGGCATCATCAATGACCAAATGAACATCAACGAAAACTTTGATTTCAGAGGGGGCATTACTTTGGCCAGTAACATTAGCAAAGATGTGGACTTTACCTTTTCGACCAC
>JBBQXZ010000295.1:0-5956 GCA_038209145.1 Cytophagales bacterium
CGGCATGATGCTGCCCTTGACCAGTGTGAACCTTGAAGGCAAGCCTATCGCAAGTCTCTATATGAGAGATAGATTTGGCGATTTGCTTCCCAAGCGGAAATTTGGAAAATCCGACTTGTCTGTTACCATGTTGGGACTGGGTGGAGCGCACATCGCCCGAATGAGTGAAAGTGAGGCTGAAAAAACCATTGAAAGAGCCATTGAAGGTGGAGTCAGGTTTTTTGACAATGCGGAATCATATGGGGCCGGAACGGGGGAGAGAAGGTATGGCATGTTTTTAACCCCAAAATACCGGGATGTGGCATTTATTCAAAGCAAGTCTACCGCAAGAGACGGCAAAACTGCCCAAGAGCATCTGGAAGGTAGCCTCAAACGGATGAACACCGACTATATCGATCTGTGGTTGATTCACGCCGTTACCAGCCCGGGTGATGTAGACAGTAGATTGAAAAATGGCGTGCTGGATTATGTGCTGAAAGCAAAGGAAAGCGGGAAAGTAAAACATATCGGATTTTCAGGACACTCTGATTATAATGCCCATCTCCGCATGCTGGAAAGCACGGATGAGTTGGAAGCCTGTCAGATGCCCATCAACGCCTTTGACCCGAATTACAAGAGTTTTATTACCAATGTGATGCCGCGCCTTATCGAAAAGGGGATGGCTCCATGTGCCATGAAGACCTTGGCAAATGGCGGATTTTTCGGAGGAACGACCCATTTTAACAGCGGAGAAAAACCACGGATTGTACCCAATGCCCTGAGTGTGGAAGAGGCAATTTATTTTTCATGGTCCCTCCCCATCAGCGTGCTGGTGACCGGTGCGGACAATGCGGATATGTTGACTGAAAAAATTGAGATGGCCAAAAATTTCAAGGCATTTAATGAAATAAAACGCCAACAACTGATTAGCCGCGTTTCAGGATTCGATGGGAAGTTGGTCGAATATTACAAGGTATAATCATTTATTTCAAAAAAAATAATTTACCGATAAACCACCTTCCATCATATGGAAGGTGGTTTATTTGTTTTATCGTTGCGCTTTGGTCACGAAGCACAGTCCGCTACGTAGGGATTAATTAGGGTTTTGAGATTTTCTAGGACAGACACCCAATATAATGGGTTGATTCCTATGGTTTTGTGCCATTTTCATATCGCATACTTTGTGCTGAAAAGAATGAAAAAAATAATTTAAGAAACTGCGGTTTGCGTATTTTCAATCAAAAAATCACCTTCCCGTCCCCAACTATTTCAGAATTATTCTTTACTATTGCTGTCCTTTTGAATCCTGTCCTTTTCCAAAAATTGTAACCCGATTTCATGAATATTCAACAAAATTACAGCTTTAGTTTTCCTACCGCCATCCGGTTCGGCGTAGGTGTTATTTCGGAACTTCCGGCTTATCTAAAAGCCAATGCATTGCTACGTCCCCTATTGGTTACCGATCCTTTAGTCAGTCAGTTGGATTTTTTTAAGGCAATTGTGGAAAACCTTACCTCTCAGGGGATATCGGTGGAAGTGTATGCTGAAATGCACAAAAATCCTGTAAAATCAGATGTGCTGAAAGGAAAAGAACGATATAATGCGACCAATAGAAACGCCATCGTAGGCATTGGTGGAGGGGTCCCCTTGGATGTAGCCAGGGCCATTGCGTTGAGCATCAATCATCACCGGGATTTGTTTGACTATGATGATCTGATAGGTGGGGATAAATACGTTACCGAACCCATCCCGCATCTGGTGACTGTGCCGACAACATCTGGTACAGGATCGGAGGTAGGCAGGAGTGCCATTATCGCGGAGGATGAAACCAAAAAGAAGCGGATTTTATTTGCTCCAAGTCTGTTGGCAAAAATGGTTTTCGCGGATCCGGCATTGACCATGGATTTGCCGCCCTTTGTCACCGCAGCAACGGGGATGGACGCCTTAACCCATAACTTGGAGGCATTTTTGGCCAAAAACTTCCACCCCATGTGCAATGGCATTGCGTTGGAAGGGATGAAGTTGATCAGTGAATCTATCGTCACTGCCACCCATAAGCCTGACCTGGAGTCAAGAGCAAAAATGCTGATGGGATCGATGATGGGAGCGGTCGCTTTCCAAAAAGGACTTGGGGTTGTTCACAGTTTGGCCCATCCGCTTTCCAGTTTGTTGGATACCCACCACGGTCTGGCCAATGCGGTAAACTTGCCGTATGGGATGGCATTCAACTACGACAATTTTGAAGCACAATTTGACCAAATGGCTTATATGACGGGACAAGGAGCGGGTGCTGGGGATAAATTTGTGGATTATTTGTTTGATCTAAACAAACAGCTTCAGTTACCTTCCAAACTCTCCGCTATTGGAGTTGCCGAAAGCCATATCGAAACTTTGGCTGACTTGGCGGAGGCGGATTTTTGCCATCCGAATAATCCCAAACCGGTAAGCAGGGAAGATTTCAAACAACTCTACCTGAAAGCATTATGATTAAAATAGGCATCAGTTCCTGTTTTATGTATCCTGACCCCAGTCGCTTGGTTTTTGGCCCCAAGACCTTAAGCTACTTGGAAAATAATATGGCTACCTATATCGGTCAAAAAGGAGTTTTACCCGTATTGATTCCGAATTTAACCGACGACCTGTTGCTGGACATTTTGGAAGAAATGGATGGCTTCGTCTTTCAGGGGGGGACGGACTTGGCTCCAGCCACCTATGGCGAAGATCCCATTATTCCGGGTAAATGGCTTGGAGATCCAGTAAGGGACGCCTACGAATTGAAAATAATGGATTTTGCTTTCAAAAACGGGAAACCGATATTTGCGATATGCCGCGGGTTCCAGCTGCTGAATGCGTATTTGGGTGGGACTTTGTACCAGGATATTGCCACCCAGCGGCCCGATGCCATCATCCACAGGGACGCCCAGGCTTATGATAGCCTTCGGCATGAGCTGAACCTGGTGCCAGGTGAACTCCTGCATGACATTTATGGCGATCTAAAGGCGATATTAAACACGGTACACCATCAGGGAATCAAAAAGTTGGGAAACCACCTTACTGTGTTGGCTACCAGTAAAGCCGATGGGATCATTGAGGCGGTAGGCTATTCAAAAGCTCCTGCTGGCAAGATTATGGGCGTACAATGGCATCCCGAGTTTTCTTTCAATCGTGTAAATGAAGTCTTGGATCCGCAATTGCTTTATGCCACTTTTTTGAACCACTTAAAAACTCCAACCTTATGAAAATAATCAATCCTTCCAATCATACCCTGATCCAAGAAATCGAAACTGACACCAAAGAATCTACAACAAGGAAAATCCAACAATTAAGGGATGGCCAGCAAGCATGGCGGGCAGTACCTGTTGCTGAGAGACTGAAGGTAATTCTGAAATTCGGTAAGCTGGTTCAGGATCATGTCGATGAACTCGCAAATATACTTACGCTGGAAACAGGTAAACCCATACAACAATCACGCAATGAAATTCGCGGCGCAAACAACCGGTTGGTTCATCTTGAAAAACATGCCGTCAAGTGGTTATCGCCGGAGTTAGTGACGGAGGGAGCTACCCGGGAGCACGTTGCGTATGAACCCTTGGGAGTGATAGCCAATATTTCTGCCTGGAATTTCCCCTATAACGTGGGCTATAATGTTTTTCTTTATGCGTTGGTTGCCGGCAATGCCGTTTGCTACAAGCCTTCTGAATTTTCCACCCTGACAGGATTGAAGTTCCAGGAACTTCTTTGGGAAGCAGGTGTACCTTCAGATGTGTTCGCTGCTTTTATAGGTACTGGGGAAGTTGGGCAGTACTTATTGGATTCAGATTTAGACGGATATTTCTTTACCGGTTCTTATGCGACTGGTAGATACATTGCGACGCAGGTCGCCCACAAGCTGGTGCCTGTGCAGTTGGAGTTGGGCGGTAAGGATCCGCTATACGTCATGGATGATGTGGCCGATGTAAAGCAGGCAGCTATTAATGCCGCTGAGGGAGCTTTTTATAACAATGGGCAGAGCTGCTGTGCGGTTGAAAGGATTTATGTGCAGGAAGGCATTTATGATGAATTTATTGCCGCTTTTATTGAAGAAGTAAAAGGCTATGCGATGGGCGATCCGCTTAGTAAGGATACCTTTATCGGTCCGGTCACCCGGCCCCAACAGATCGATTTGATCTTAAGCCAGATGGAGGATGCGCTTTTCCAAGGTGCGGAATTGCATACCGGAGGTTTTAAACTAGAGGGGGATGGAAATTTCATTGTTCCTACCGTATTAACAGGTGTTAACCATAACATGCGGATCATGAAAGAAGAATCCTTTGGACCTATTATAGGTATCCAAAAGGTAAAGACTGATGAGGAGGCTTATGAATTGATGAAAGACACGGATTATGGACTGACAGCGGCGGTTTTTTCTCAAAATCAGGACAGGGCTAAAACTATTTTGGACAAGTTATCGGTTGGCACGGCCTACTGGAACTGCTGCGACCGGGTAAGTCCGGAAGTACCTTGGACGGGGAGGAAAAATTCAGGACTGGGTGCCACACTGAGCTATCAAGGAATAAGGGCTTTTGTTCAACCAAAAGCGTACCACCTTCGCCCCTGATTTTACCATTTTGTTATGAGATGCCTGCATTCCTTTACTATTTCATAAAGGGAAGCAGGCATTTTTTTTAGAGTTAATTCTGATATTTGGCAATTCATAAAAGAATAGTTGAAGCTAGTATAAATAATCAGAATAATAATAAACCATTTTCTTTCTATGGAAACAAAAATGCATAACTTTAACGTCCTATTAGTATGATTTGTGGTCCTGATTCAAAGACTGGCATTCATTCTCTCCCTGGTTATTTTTTGTCATTCTCATTTTATGTAGGTTTTTTGAATCATGGAAAGTTTAGTCAATTGTCTTAAAACTGGATTAACAGACCAACTTTCTTTCTAATAAGCATAACCCTAATCTTAGCCTATTGAATCTACCAATTTAATTTATTTATTCATGTCATTTAACCCAACACAATGAAAAAAGTCTTACGTATGTTGAGGCCGAATACGAGTGGTTATCTTTTCCGGATAGCACTATGTAGTATCTGCCTGGTAATATTGTCAACCTCCTCCATTTTTGCGCAAAGCCGTACGATAAGTGGAAAAATAAGCGAAAGTTCCACAGGGGATCCCGTACTGGGGGCTTCTGTACTTATAAAAGGGACAACAAGGGGAACCGTCACCAATCTAGACGGGGAGTATCAACTGGAAGTACCCGGTTCTGAGGCACTATTGGTCGTGTCGTACATTGGTTTTACGACCCAGGAATTGACCGTGGGCAACCGTTCTGAAATTAACATTTCCCTGGTTTATTCTGCCGAAGACCTCAGTGAGGTCGTGGTAACTGCCTTGGGTGTAGAAAGAGAGACGAAAGCGTTGGGCTACTCCGTACAGGCGGTTGACGGGGACCGGTTTACGGAAGCAAGGGAGACAAATGTGGTAAACTCCCTAAGCGGTAGGGTAGCAGGTGTGCAGGTTACCAATTCATCCAGTGGAATTGGAGGATCCTCCAGGGTTACCATCCGGGGTGAATCCTCCCTGAACATCAATGCCAATCAACCGCTTTTTGTAGTAGATGGGGTACCTATCAGCAACAATATTGTTGGCTCATCCGGTTCTAGAAACCTAGAAGTGGATTACGGAAATGCTGCCGGGGAAATCAATCCCGACGACATCGCCTCTGTTTCCGTATTGAAAGGTCCGGCAGCTGCGGCGTTGTATGGCTCCAGGGCAGCCAACGGTGCCATTTTGATTACCACCAAAACAGGCAAATCAAAGCGGGGCCTTGGGGTTACCATCAACTCCAACACTACCTTTGACACACCCCTGAGTATGCCCCAATGGCAGAACAAATATGGTCAGGGAAACAATGGGCTGTTTTCGTTTGTCAATGGCGCAGGTGCGGGATTGGCAGATGGGGTTGATGAAAGTTGGGGTCCGG
>JBBQXZ010000296.1:0-5955 GCA_038209145.1 Cytophagales bacterium
ATTTAATCTAATTC
Organism: Cytophagales bacterium; assembly: GCA_038209145.1. GTDB lineage: Bacteria > Bacteroidota > Bacteroidia > Cytophagales > Cyclobacteriaceae > Lunatibacter. The sequence goes on from JBBQXZ010000296.1 coordinate 15, forward strand.
GTTGAAAAACATAAAATCCAAATGAACCAAAAATTAGCATTGGATATAGGAGGACAAATACTATGAAATTGTTCCTAACTGCTTAAAAAGCCGGACTAGTATTGATGGTCAGACTCAAATTGAGGTAAGGTCTATAAAGTAGCATTTTTTATCTGGCACTTTTCCGAAACTTTATGCGTGCTAATGGAGTTAAATTGGTGTATTATTACACCATAACTACATTTCAAAATGGCTAGACAAACAATTACCGTTAATGAACCGAATGATCGCTGGCTGAAGCAAAAGGTCGAAGAAAATGAATATGCCAGTAAAAGTGAGTTGATCAATGATCTCATCCGCCGTCATAGACAGCAGGAGGAAAACCGAATATGGCTCAGAAATGAGCTAATCAAGGGTGAAGAAAGTGGTTTATCAAATAAATCCATGGCTGAGATACTAATAGAGGCCAAAAAAAGAGCTGAAAAAGCCTGATGATCTTTGCACTTACCAGCCAAGCGGAAGAAGATCCAATCCATATTTACCTATATGGATCAGAATTATTTGGGTCATTTCAAGCAGAAAAATACTATACCTCTTTAGAAAATGCTTTTGAAAGAATCGCAAAAAATCCAGAGATGTATCCTATAGCTTTTGAAATTCGACTTGGTTATAGGTATTGTGTTCATAGTGCCCACACTATTTTTTTTACAGTTGAGCAAGAAGTCAAGATCATCAGAATCATAGATAAGCAGCGATTTCCATAGTAGTAAATGAACAACTGTAGACATCTACCAAGGCTAGACAGTTAAGAAAGGAAACTTACTGAATAACAATCCTCTAATACACCTATGAAGCGTAAAGAATTTGATAAAGTATTTTTGCCATTCAACGAATCCGGTTCGCAGGTTTGGGTGATAACAAGAATAAAGGAGTTGCCTGATGAAATTGTCCAGATGGCAGCTAATTTGGTTCAGCCGTTTCATTTCCCCCTCTAAAAGCATTCCAGATAAATACAGAATCTTTGCTTATGGCCAGTTTCAGGTTCCGCTGGTTGTCCAGCGACATGTTGCCGGTCTGCCCCGGGGCATCCTCCCCTTCAAACATCCAGCCGTCGGCTCCTGAAAGCAAAGCATAGGCCACGTTGCGGATGCTGCTTTCCACCGGGGCATCCGGTTTTGCGGAGGGCCCGTACCCTGTATCCACTGCCGCTGCAAATCCTTCGGAATCACCGCGCCTTCAAAGTTGCCGTTCCGGGCATCTTTTACTTTAATGCCTGTTCGGGGGATAAAATCCTCCGGGTCCAAAAAAGGATCCGGGTTCTGTTTTGGTACCTTTCGGCTCTGCGGGCAATCCTTGAAGCCATGACTTCCCTGATGTCCTTGTTGAAAGGGGCAAGGGCAGCCAGGGAAGAAAGGGCTTCGGGGGTATAAATGTCGGGATATAATTCCAGTAGGTTGTTGCGGATTTGGAGGTTTTGGTTCATTTGTTTGAAGTTCATATAGGTTTCGATTTTTTCAATTCACTTTCAGCTGGAAAATCAAGGATTCACCCCTAGAGTTTCCCAATCTTCTTAAAGGGCTCATTCTATAAGATTGCCAACTGACAAAATTCCAATCCCCGGCTAAATTTGCATAGACACTGGTGTATTTCAACTGCAGGTCGTTGGGTGAATTATCTTTAGTGTCCACTTCCCAGCTGGAATTGAATGCCTGGGTGTTAATGATCATCACTGATATTCTGGAGTCAGAGGCAAAAGTCTCTATATCCTGAGGTCGGGAAGAATTGTGAATAAAAGGAGCAATTCGATGTCCATACAATTCCTGAAAGTGATCCTGAGTAACTTCAAAAGTCTTATATGCTCCCTCACGGATTGCAATAGAGGGTACAATTATGATGAACTTGCTCCAGCCATAGCGCTTGTTCAGTTCATACATCGTGCGGATATAGGTATAGGTCTTACCCGTACCTGTTTCCATTTCTATGGTGAGCTGGTGGACTAATTTCAGACCCTCAGGTTTCTCAAACTTTTGAGATTCATGGAGATCATTTCTACGCTGTTCTTTAAATTGAAGTTTCATTCGTATTTGCTTTCCCTTAATGGATAAAAAAACCTTCTATTTTTCTACAATCTTATATGCCTGCTCAGGATGGTTAGGCATCTCTGGATAGAGATATTCTAACTCTCCGGATTCTCTCAGTGGTGTAATGAAATTTCTCAACAAATATTTCTCACTTTTTCCTGTAAGGCCACTTAGTTCTGCTGACTTCAAAGAACGCCAATTACATAGTTCAACAATGAGTTTTTTTAGTATAGTTGGATCATTGATCCGCTCAGGTAGAAAATCAATTTTTGCTCTTAATCCAGGAGGTAATGTGGCTCTTAACTCTTTATCAACTGGTGTACTTATTTCCTGAGGTGGTGTACTTAAATCGGGAGCAGGTGCATTTAAATCCGAATTAACTGGTGCATTAAGGTCTGGAGGTGGTGCACTAAGGTCTGGAGGTGGTGCACTTAAATTCTCAGAAAATGATGGGGTAGGATTATCGAAAATTAACCCAGGAATGTAATAAGTTGATCTACTTTTCCCTTTTTGCTCCAATATTTCTTTCTCTCTAAGCGCTCTTAATTCATTACTTGATTTTAGCACATCTACTCCATTCAGCTGGCGATAAACACTATTATCTATTGCTCCAACTTCCTTGATAAAAATTAATGCTCGTTTTTGATTTTCATTCAATCCATACGTGTCAAATAGATATAGCCATTTGATATCCTCTTCATTTAGAAAATGATGAAGTAATAGGCGACTTGTAAATTGATTTTTACCATGATTACTCTCAAAAGTAGGTGGAATAAGTTGAGCTTTTTCCATCAGGTTTTTCATGGTTCTAATGCCTGATCCTTTTGTCTCGGCGAGGTTTGTCTCATGAAAAATAGCTGCAATAAACGGGTTTCTGGTTTTTGATCCCGGCTCTCCCAAATGATCCTCTGGTTTTAGCGAAAATCCGGGGTTGGTGATTTCAATCCGGTTACCGTAACGAATTATCTGAATAGGTTGATTCTCCCGATAGCTACGGTGAATAAATGCGTTTACAATTGCTTCACGTAAAACTCTGGTAGGTAGTCCAATGCTTTCTGCTTGAAGCTCAGATTCAGTCAATAAAAACCCTTTCGGTAAATCATCTGCAATAGCGCTAAAGGTACGCTGAACTAATTCCAGCAGCGGGCCACGCATATCAACGGTGGTAAATCTATTATCAGGGTTTTCTACCCATTCGTTTCCTGGTACTCGAATATAATCTACTCTCACCATGGGTAATAACCTTCGATGGGAAAGTCGCTTTCCAAATACCAACAAGCCTGCATAGGTCAACTTGAACTCTCCAGCAACTTTTTTCAAACAGCCTAAAGCCTGAAGTAGGTCCTTGTCACTATATTGAAGCTCTTCAGCATAAGGGTTTACTTTGGCTCTCAGATTCCTGTATAGGCTAATCGATTCATCACTTACATCATCCAGACTCGAATCACTAATCACTGTACTGTCCAATGAGTCTTCCTTGTTGTAAAAGACAAATAAATCATCGTCAGTACAGCGCTGGTCACTTGAACCTATTCTTCGGTAAGCTCCACGGGGTAATCCTTCATTTTTGAAATAGACAGGTTTTTGACCAGAAGGTATTTCAGGAACAAAAATGTGAATAACAAGCTTGCCACCTATTGACTCCACATTGATTTCTGGTCGAATTGGCTGATTAAAAATAGATGCACATTGAGTGCTTAGATCCAGTTGAAGCTTATCGGAGTATTGGATTCCTGAGACAGTATAGTGCGGGAAAAGGCTCATCTGATCTCTTTCCACCCCCAAGAGAATATGACCACCACCCAACTCTGGCTCATTTGCAAAAGCACAAACAGTTTCCAATATAGAACGATCTATCTTCTGTCCCAGTTTGGCTTCTACAGTGTTACACTCATCCGTTTGATTGAGTCGATCAATCAGTTCTTTAACCGAATCCATAATCAAATCACTTTCATTTCTGTATCTGGACTGAGCTGTTTAAGAAGCTGCTTGACGTTTTCCTTTGCGGTGTCATTCTGAAAGGAAGCATCCCGGAATACAATACGCAGTGGCTTTTCGGTAGCGATCTCCTTAGCAAATGCTTCATCAATACCGCTATCGAAGCAAGCAAATAGTGAATTCCCTGCCACTTTAAAGACCTTCTTTCCTACTACTTCTTCCTGCACGATCTTCAGGGAGAGCAAAAGTCCCCAGTCCAGCATTACCTGGGCAAGCAAGTCATCTGAGGTACGACCCGGCTTGATATGATCAGCAAAGAGATCGAGACTTCCTTGCTGTATATCCTGAGGCCTGTAGTACACATCCTGCATATTGCTTTCATCCAAGCGATATTCTCGGAAGCCATAATCTTGCATATTTGTAAAATTTGCAAACAAGCCATCTTGCTTGGCTTTGGCCAGTTTCAGGTTCCGCTGGTTGTCCAGCGACATGGTGCCGGTCTGCCCGAGGGCATCCTCCCCGTCAAACATCCAGCCGTCGGCTCCCGAAAGCAGGGCGTAGGCCACGTTGCGGATGCTGCTTTCAACAGGGGCATCCGGCTTAGCGGCGGGTCCGGTGCCTTGTATCCACTGCCGTTGGAGATCTGCCGGGATAACGGCCCCTTCAAACTGTCCATCACGTGCATCCTGTACCCTGATGTTTGCCCTGGGAATATAGCTTTCCGGATCCAGGAATGCGATCCTTTTTTTCTGTTGCTGACGCGCTGCCCTTCTTTGCATACGGGAGGCCGTGAACTCTTTGATTTCCCCGTTAAAATGGGCAAGTGAAGAAAGTGTCGAGAGGACTTCGGATCTAAAAATATCGCTGTATGCTTCTTTTAGATTATTTTGGATAATTAGGTTGTTGTCATTCATAATAGGCAAGGAGCAAAATGCATGGGTTTATTCTTCTTATCTCTCAAAAGGCCGTCAAGGCTTATCAACTAAGCATACATAAGCTTTCCCTTTGGCTCAGGGATTTGTACGCCGTCTTCCTTGGCCACTTTTATCCACAAATCAATGGCTTGCTGTGCGTTTTCCAATGCTTCTATTTGGGTTTCTCCATGAGCCATTAATAAGGACAACTCTGGCACCTTTGCTATAAAAGCCCCATCCTCCTTACTCCAATAAATAATAACCTCGTACTTGTACATATTAAACCAATTTACATTTGAGAATTATTTGTCTGATTTGTTTTACCTGATAGTGTTTTGCATTTCCGCTTTTGTCAGATTGAACATTTATAGCTTCTGGTATACCTTATCTTTTTATAAATGGTATGGCTTCCTGCCGCTTCTCTTTCCTCAAAACCTAATTTTATAAGAAACGCTTTTAGTTCCTTTAAAGATAAAGTATTATCTGATTTCCCCGACAGGATTTTCAACACCATTTTATCAAATTTACTCATTTTCATTTGGGTTTCGTAAATTAAAAACAAAAGCCGTTTCATTTCCCCCTCTAAAAGCATTCCAGATAAACACCGGGTTCTTGCTGATGACCAGTTTCAGGTTCCGCTGGTTGTCCAGCGACATGTTGCCGGTCTGCCCGAGGGCATCCTCCCCGTCAAACATCCAGCCGTCAGCTCCCGAAAGCAGGGCATAGGCCACGTTGCGGATGCTGCTTTTCACCGGGGCATCCGGCTTTGCGGCGGGCCCGGTGCCCTGTATCCACTGCCGTTGGAGATCGGCCGGGATAACGGCTCCTTCAAACTGGCCATCACGTGCATCCTGTACCCTGATGTATGTCCTGGGAATATAGCTTTCGGGGTCCGGGAATGCGATCCTTTTTTTCTGTTGCTGACGCGCTGCCCAGCTATTTCAATATTTTTCTTTGTCTCTATTTAATCTAATTCGTTGAAAAACATAAAATCCAAATGAACCAAAAATTAGCATTGGATATAGGAGG
>JBBQXZ010000297.1:0-5891 GCA_038209145.1 Cytophagales bacterium
CGATTTGTTCCTCCGACAGTTTATATTGTTCCCAGTCGCTTTCCTGTTGGGGCCATTTGAAGAGGTCTCCGATCAGTTCATGGACTAGCGATAAGTCTTGTTGCATAAAATTGATATTGGCTAAAGGTTAGTTGGGTAAAAGGGGTGCGATTTGCTCCATGGAAGTAACGCCGGGAGGCAGTTCGGTTACGGTGAGGTTGCGGAAGTGGATAGGCGCTCCTTCGGACTCCAAACAGATATATCCTTTCTTTTGAGATGACTGTTGGATGCCATTGACAAATTTTCCGTTGACGGAAAGTTTAATCACCCCATCCACACACACCACCACGTAGGTGTTCCATTCTCCTCTGGGCAGGCAGCGATTTTCTATGGATTTGCTCCGGGTTCCTCTCGGGTTATCGGGTACCGTCTCCACGCCTCCAACGCCAAAGAGCTCGCCATGCACGTAGGCAATGGGAGGCAATTCTCCTTTGTCATTCTTGTTTTGGTTGACCCAATCCAACTCGAGCATTTGGACTTCCACGCCATCCGGAAGGCGGTTGTTGCCCGGTGCAGCAGAACTCCACACGAAAGTACCTGAATTTCCTCCCAGTTCTTGGTGACTCCATTCCACGTACATGATAAAGTTTTCATACTGTTTCTCAGAGCGGATTACGCCGATAGGCAGGCCTTCACAGACCAATTCGTCCCCTTCAAATCGCCAAGTCTGTTTTTCCGTATTGACATTATACCACTTCATGGGGTTAGTGGAAATTGTCTTTCCGCTAATCAGGGACTCCAACCCTTGTTGGTTGCCAAATTCAAAGAGGTATTCCTGCGCAAACAGGTGACACGGCAGAAAAGGTATTCCCGCCAGGAGTATAAGATAAATTAATTTCGACATAATTATAGAGAAGCTTAAAACTACACTACTTTGGTTACTCCGGGAACTGCAATCGCTGGTACCGGCCATTTGAGATCCCAGGCATATGCTTCTGGGGCAGGGCCTAAAATCATGTTGGAATTCATGGCATCTTCCCAGGTGATGGTTTGACCACTGTAGCCGACCATCCTGCCCAACACCGCGAGCATCGTACTGTTGGCCATCAATTCTCCCTCATTCATCGGTTTTCCGGCCCGGATGGATGCAAAGAGCTCCTCATGTTGGGTCTCGTATGGGTTGTTGTATTCCCCTTCATACATCCATGGATTCTCCCCAAAGGTAGCGTGGATTCTTTTCCCCACGTCCACGAGTGCATTTCCTTTACGACCGGTTACTTCTACTTTGTTTGAGTTGGAGCATCCTTTTTGTTGACGGCTAAGGTGCATGCCTTTCAACCCATCGCCATAATCGTACTCAATGGCAAAATGGTCATAAATATTTCCATAGATCTCCTCGGTTCGGGATTGTCTTCCCCCGCTACCCATAGCGCTTAGCGGCAAGCGGCCGCCCACCGCCCAAGACATCATGTCCAAGCTGTGACACATCATTTCTACAAGGTAATCCCCCGACAACCAGTCGTAATAATACCAGTTTCTCAACTGGTATTCCATTTCTGTCCATTCGGGCTGCCTGGGCTTGTACCAAAGTCCTCCTCCGTTTCTAACTGTGTATACCGTTGTCACTTCTCCAATATCCCCCCGGTTAATCCGTTCGAAAAGTGCTCTTTTTGGAGAATCATAGCGGTAGGTGAAACCGGAAACTACCGAAAGTCCCTTTTCTTTGGCCTTTTTGGCGGTTTCCAACACACTCCGTACGCCAGGGGCATCTACTGCGACTGGTTTTTCACAGAATACGTGTTTCCCCGCATTTACGGATGCCTCGAAGTGGCTGGGGCGAAAGGCGGGTGGAGTGGTCAAAATGACTACATCCACATCGGATTCCAATACTTTTTGGAAGGCGTCAAATCCGACAAATTTATGTGAATCAGCTACTTTCACCTGGTCTGGGTTCACTTTCATCAGGGATTGGTATGATTCCTCGAGGTAATCACCGAATATATCTGCCATACACGTCAAAACAGCATCTTTGTCTGCTTTCAGTGCTTGGGCTGCTGCCCCGGTTCCCCTACCCCCACAGCCGATCAGTCCGACTTTCAAGGGAGCCCGTTGGGCGGCCATTCCTGAAGAAATGGAAAAGGTCATGGGCAAAACTGAACTTGCGATGAGCGCCGTTCCTGTAGATTTCAAAAATGTCCTTCGGTCATTCTTGTCAGCTTGATCTAACATATGAATTGCTAAGTTTTGATGATATTTTTTAATTGAAATTAGTTCGTGCATTAACAATTTGAAAAATACGATATGTATTGCCTAATTCAAACCTTTTTTTCACCAAACCCGGAATTTAATACGCAAACTGCCAAAACTTTTGAGATTGATACTTAAAAAACAATATATTTGAATCTGAACCGGTTGACAATAAACTTCGCAACATGACCTTAACACTTACCGAAAATACTACCTTAATTTCCACACTCAAAAAGAAAATCAAAGGAGAGGTCCTTTCTGATGCCTATTCGTTGGGTATGTACAGTACGGATGCCAGTATTTACCAAATAAAACCCATCGCCATTGTGCTTCCAAAAAACGAAAGCGATGTTCGGCTGGCCATCGAATTGGCCAGAAAGCACGCCGTCACGATATTACCCCGCGGTGGGGGTACCAGCCTGGCCGGGCAAACGGTAGGAAAATCCATCATCTTGGATTTTTCCAAATACATGAACCAAACCCTTGAAGTTAATGAAGAGGAACGGTGGGTACGGGTTCAGCCCGGAAAGGTAAGGGATGTGCTCAACGATGAATTGTTGCCTTTGGGATTACATTTTGCCGTGGATCCCGCCACCTCCAGCAGGGCCAATGTCGGCGGAATGGCCGGCAATAATTCTTCCGGCACCAAAAGCATCCTGTATGGAAAAACGGTAGACCATATTTTGGAGGCCAGGGTACTGCTGGTAGATGGGACAGAATTGAATTTTAAAAGTCTTAGTCCCGAGGAATACGCCAAAAAAACCCAGCAAAATACCCGGGAAGGAGAAATCTACCGGGAGTTTCAGGACATCGTTCACCAAAATAAGGCACTGATCGAGGAAAAATTCCCAAAGGTAATGCGCCGGGTTGGCGGATATAACTTGGATGAATTTATCTACACTGACAAATGGAACCTGGCCAAATTGGTCACTGGCAGCGAAGGCACACTGGCCACTACCCTGGAGCTGAAAATCAACCTTGAACCCCTGCCCCAATACAAATCCGTTTGTGTGATCCATTTTGCGGATCTCTTGGAAGCCATTGGTTCAGTCACGCCTATCCTTCAATACAATCCCTCTGCGGTGGAGATTCTGGACAAGATCGTGGTAGACCTCAGCCGGGAAAACCTAACCACCAAAAGGCATTGCCATTTCATAACCGGTAATCCGGCGGCGATACTTATCGTGGAGTTTTACGGCATAACCTTGGAGGATGTGATAGAAAGGCCCATGAATATGATCAAAGACTTGCAGGAAAAGGGACTGGGGTATGCCTATCCCCTTTTTCCGCAGGGAGAAGCCTACGAAGATGTATGGTTGGTTCGAAAAAAAGGATTAGGCCTTATGTTGGGAATCAAGGGGAATAAAAAGCCCCTGCCCTTTATAGAGGATGCCGCCATCCCTACGGATAAGCTGAAGGAATACATCGACAGAACACTGCAAATCTGCAAAAAGCATGGGGCTGAGGTCTCCATGTATGCCCATGTCAGTGTGGGGGTTATCCATGTGCGACCCATCCTCGATTTGCGTCTGGCAGAGGATATCGAACGGCTCAAAAATATTTCCGAGGATACGTTCAAACTGGTGATGGAATATGGTGGATCCTGGAGTGGCGAACATGGGGATGGACTGGTCAGAAGTGCGTTTAACGAGCGTTTTTTCGGAAAAGAGCTTTATCGGGCTTTTGTTCGGGTAAAGCAGTTGTTTGATCCGGAAAATTTAATGAATCCCGGAAAAATCGTAGAAGCGCAAACCATCGAACATAACTTGCGGTACGGTACGGCTTATGCCGATCAGCCCGTAAAGACAGCATTCCACTACAGGTCCGAGCAAAGTTTCGAAGAATCCGTACACATGTGCACCGGTGTCGGGGAATGCCGCAAACTCATCGGCGGGACCATGTGTCCCAGCTTCAAAGCCACCCGGGATGAGGAACATTCTACCCGCGGTCGGGCCAATGCCCTCCGCCTGGCGATGTCCGGGCAGTTGAATGGAGGTGGATTGGTTAGCGAGCGGCTTCAGGAAACACTTGCACTATGCCTTTCCTGCAAAGCCTGTAAATCCGAATGCCCCAGCAACGTGGACATGGCAAAGATGAAAAGCGATGTGATGCAGCTGTATTACGATGAAAAGGGCCCCAGCCTCCGGGATAAAATGATCCGGGATTCGTCAAAAGCAGCCCGGATGTTTGCCGGTATTCTTGCCCCTGCCATCAATGCGCTGCAAGCGTCTGCTCCTTTTAAGGCCGGTTTGGAGAAAATGGCAGGCTTTGACAAAAAACGAACCCTGCCTGGGTATACGTCCGAACCCTTTTACAAGTGGTTTGCCAAAAACGGATCGAAGCAGCCCAGCCTAGATAAAAAGGTGGTCTTATTTGCGGATACCTACCTGAATTATCACGAACCGGAAATCGGAAAGGCGGCGCTGAAACTACTCAATGACTGTGGCTATGAGGTACAGTTGGCCCATGTGGGGTGCTGTCAGCGGCCTAAGATTTCCCACGGTTTTTTACGGGATGCCAAAGCCCAGGGGCAGTTCACCGTAGATAAGTTGATAGGGTATATCGATCAGGGGTTAAAGGTCGTGGTTTGCGAACCCAGCTGTGCTTCTGCCCTCAACGATGATTTTCCGGATTTGCTGGATAATGTCACCGTTGCCCAAAAGCTGAAAGAAAATGTGTTGCTGATTGATGTTTTTTTGGCAAAAGAAAAGGAGGCCGGAAATACAAAAATCAAGTTAAAGCCCAAAAGTGACAGCCTACATATCCACGGGCATTGTCATCAGAAAGCACTTTACGGCACCCAAAGCATGAAGCAGGTTTTGTCGAAGGAGGATTCCGGTACTGTTTTGGAAATTCCATCAGGCTGCTGCGGAATGGCGGGTTCTTTTGGCTATGAGAAAGAACATTACAACATCTCCAAGAAAATAGGTGATGAAATCCTTTTCCCGGCAGTAAAAGCCATGGACGCAAACGCCTCTCTTGCCGCCAACGGCTTCAGCTGCCGTCACCAGATCGAACACTTTACCGGCAAGAAGGCAAAGCACTGGGTGGAGTTGGTAGAAGTTGTTAAGGGATAGGGGATATCATCGGTTCTTGAGATGCCTGAGGACTCTTTATTTGGATCCATAAAGAAAAAAAGAATTGCCACGAAGAGGACGGAGGTACACGGAGAAAACGAAGTTTTATAAGTTTTTTCTTTGTGCCCTTTGTGCCGCCTTGGTGTCCTTTGTGGTCATTTTTTTAAGGGGAAAACACAAGATGCTAAAGACTTTTTGTTTCGATACTTAAAAAAAAAGAATTGCCACGAAGAGCACGGAGGTACACGGAGAAAACAAAGTTTTATAAATTTTTTCGCTGTGGCCTTTGTGCCTCCTTGGTGGCCTTTGTGGTCAATTTTTTAAGGGGACCACATAAGATGCGAAAGACTTTTGTTTCGATCCATAAAAAAAAGAATTGCTATGAAGAGCACGGAGGTTCACGGAGAACACAAGGTTTTATAAATTTTTTCGCTGTGGCCTTTGTGCTGTAGTCGGTAACTGAATATGCACCAAAAATGGTAATTAGGAATGCACCAAAAATGGCAACAGGAGTGCACCACTTTGCTAATATACGCAAGTTAGCTTTTGTTATCAAAGAAAGATTTTCTGTTTTCCATTCTATAACTT
>JBBQXZ010000298.1:0-5878 GCA_038209145.1 Cytophagales bacterium
TCAGTTCTTAATCAAAGCAATTTGGCCCCTGTTCCAAGTCGATCAGGAAAAACCACCCCATCGGGAGAAATTTCCACCCCGGTGGCGATATCCTTCGATAAAAGCATGGCCCCGTCCATATCTACATAGTCCAAAATAGCAGCCAAGTGCGCAATTGCCGAAATACCTACGGAAGATTCTGTCATACAGCCTACCATGGTTTTCATGCCCAGGCTTCTGGCTTCCTGTATCATGCGAAGTCCTGGCGTAATTCCTCCCGCTTTGACGAGCTTCACATTGATGCCGTGAAACAAGCCGTGGCATTTTTTGACATCTGATTCTAAGATGCAGCTTTCATCTGCCATAACTGGCAAAGCACTGTGTTTGAACACTTCCTTCATCCCCTCCAAATCATCCTTCCCCAGTGGTTGTTCCATAAATTCTACCCGGAGGCTTTTTAACTCTTCGGAATACCGGATCGCTTGCTCTGCGGTCCAGGCACAGTTGGCATCTATCCGGAAGACAGCATCGGTATGTTTTCGAAGTTCTCGGATGATTTCCATATCATGGTCCGTTCCCAGCTTGATTTTATATAGTGGCCAGTCAAACTCCTTCATTTTAGCCAACATTTTTTCGATAGGGGCTATACCAATGGTGAAATTTGTCAACGGGATATTTTTGGGATCAAATCCCCAATAGTCATACAGCTTTTGACCTTGCTTTTTGGCAAAGAGATCCCAAGCAGCAATATCCAGGGCGCATTGCGCAAAAGGGTTGCTGGAGAAAATGGCCTTGGTTTTCTCCCACAGCATTTCAGGATGTTGAATGGATTCATTTTCAAGCAGGAACTGGGCTTCTTCCAAGGCTGACGTCATGTTTTCCACCGTCATCCCATAGAAGGGATTGGTCGTCGATTCTCCCAAGCCATACAAGTCTCCGTCTGTTAGTTTTACGATCAGGGTGGTCTGTACATCCCGGCTTTGATGGGCAATCGTAAAGGTGTGTTTTAAGGGCAATTCTCTTACCAAAATTTCTATTTTCATCGCAAAATCTCTCCAAGTAAATTCAAAATTTAACCCCATTTTGAATGGGTATTTGGGTATAAAGGTAAAATAGATTATTTTCAATTCGAATTAAAATAGTGATTTTGATAGTACCTTTAGAATTATTAACCACCAACTCGTCGAAGATTATGAAAAACATATCGCCCTTAGGGCTTCTTATCCTCCTTATTTGCTTTGTAATTTCATGCAACCGTCCGGAACCTACACCCGATGGTCCTGATATTGCCGTGGAGGATCTCAGGAGAGCGGCGGAAATGTACCGCGAAAAAGCACTTCCTGTACGGCGATTTGCCCATGCTGACATGTTGCCCCTTTTGGAAAAAAGAGCAGATTTATTTTCTCAGGAGGTATTGGGTCAATCCATCGAAGGACGGGATATCTTCCGCCTCGATTATGGTCAGGGAACAACCAAGGTGATGCTTTGGTCCCAAATGCATGGCAATGAAAGCACGGCTACCATGGCCCTGTTCGATTTGTTTAATTTTCTGGAAGGGGCTGACGACGGATTTGAGGATATCCGCAACACGCTGATTGATAGCCTACATATCCGGTTTATCCCGATGGTAAATCCAGACGGGGCGGAGCGGTTTGTCCGGAGAAACGCTTGGGAAATTGACCTGAACCGCGACTTTTTACACGCAATTTCTCCGGAAGCGGTAATTCTTAAAAAAGCAAGGGATAATTTTGAGCCAAATTTTGGGTTTAACCTGCACGATCAAAATACCTACTACACCGCCAAAGGTTCCCGTAATCCAGCGACTATATCCGTATTGGCTCCAGCCTTCGATGAAGCCACGAGCATCAATCCGGTCCGCAGCAACGCCATGAAGGTAATTGTGGGAATGAATCAGGTATTGGAACAGGAAGTACCCGGTCATGTTGGGAAATACAACGATGCTTTTGAACCTAGGGCCTTCGGGGATAATTTTCAGGAACGAGGTACCAGCACCATTCTCATCGAATCGGGTGGCTACCCCAACGATCCGGAGAAGCAATACATCCGGCGCTTGAATTTCATGATAATCCTCCATGCGCTCTACCAAATTGCGACTGAAGGGTATTCGGAATACACCGAAGAGGCCTATTTTGCTATCCCGGACAATGAGTCAAGCTTGATGGATTTGTTGATCAAGGGAGTAACCCTTAGTGATAGCCTGAGCTATACCGTTGATTTGGGTATCCGAAGGCGGGAAGTGGAGGTTTCCGATCCGATGGATTACCATGTATCCGGAAGCATCGCTGATTTGGGAGACTTGTCGGTTTATTATGGGTATGAGGAGATTGAAGAAAGCGGTTTGGCCGTGGTTCCCGGTAAAATTTCTGAACAAAACATAGATCCGGAAACCTTTACGGCAGAAGAAGCTTTTGCCTTACTTCGATCCGGTTATTTGGCAGCAACCGTTGATGAAAAATATGCTGGAGACCTGCATAACTTGCCCGTTTTATTGGTTCGAAAAGGTCAAAAGATTCCTTTTGGAACTGGATTGGGCAGTTCGACAAATTTCTTTTTGCAAGAGGGAGAAGTTCTGAAGTATGCCGTGGTGAATGGCTACTTAATCGATTTGGCCAATCCCGAAGTTATCAATTGGAAACAGAAAGTGTTATAATAATAAGAACCTGCGTTCGATTGTTACTTACAAACAGCCCTGAAGGGGCCAAACAATAATAACCATGGGTACAAACCCGTGGTAAGTGAATGAAAAATGCTTTGTTTTGGCGGCATTGTTGCCTATTCTAGCAACAATGATAACAAATTCAACTAATTATCTGCCCTTGATAGTTTAGCGAATATAATCGAACTCAGGTTAAAAAGTAAATCTATTATAATCATGAAGGAAAAATCAACAATCGAGGATATCCGGAAACGATTTGATGCGGATGTGGAGCGGTTTTCACAATTGGAAACGGGCCAACAGGCGATAATCGATGCCCCGCTGATGATGGAGTTGATCTCAGCTGCGGCAAGTGCGACAAACCCAAATGCCAAGCGGGTGTTGGATATTGGGTGTGGGGCTGGAAATCAAACGTTGAAATTGTTGTCGCTACTTCCCGACATTCACTGTGATTTGTTGGATTTGAGCGAACCTATGTTAGATCGGGCGTTTCAGCGGGTATCCAATGAAACTAACGGAGCTGTAAGGACTTTTCAGAAGGATATTCGGAAAGCCGAATTAGAAGAAGGATCCTATGACATACTTATAGCAGGGGCGGTCTTACACCACCTGAGGGATGAGGTGGATTGGAGAGAAACCTTTACCAAATTATACCGCCTATTAGCACCGGGAGGAAGCCTTTGGATTTCCGATATGGTTTATCACGATGATCCTTTGGTCCATAAGCTGATGTGGGACCGGTATGGAGATTTCCTCGTTAAGTTGGGAGGGGAAGAATATCGCAATAAGGTATTTTCCTACATCGAGATAGAAGATTCTCCCAGATCACTGACATATCAAGTCAATTTGCTTCAGTCAGTAGGATTTCAAAAGGTGGAGATTCTTCACAAGAACAGTTGTTCTGCCGCTTTTGGTGGGATTAAAAAGAAATGAATTCATGAACATTTCTTGATTGGGTTATAATACCAGGTACTTATGTTTCAGTGGATTTTGGAATATTCTGAATTTTATCCCATATTTCTTGTTTAAGTTTTAAGACTAAATGACCAACTATGACTCGCAAGTTATTAGCCCTATTAATTGCCGCCGCCCTTTGGGTTGGATGTGATACCAACAAAGAAAAATCCGAATCTATGAATCCATTCTTTGAGGCGTATGACACGCCTTTTGAAGTACCCCCATTTGATAAAATCAAAAACGAACACTTTGCTCCTGCCATACGGCAAGGGATTGTCCAAAAGGAAAAAGAAGTAGATGCCATTGTGGAAAATCCGGAGGCACCTACCTTTGCCAATACCGTTGAGGCGTTGGAATACGCCGGAGAAACCTTGGCAAAAGTCTCCCGGGTATTTTATAACCTGAATTCGGCCAATACCAATGACGAGCTGCAGGCCATCGCCAAAGAACTGGCTCCGGAAATTTCCAAGCACAGTGACAATGTAAGTTTGAATGAAAAACTCTTTGCCCGGATTCAATCGATCTGGGAATCCAAAGGTAAACTTGAATTGACGGCTGAGCAACATATGTTGCTGGATAAAATGTACAAATCCTTTGTAAGAAGTGGGGCAAACCTCAGTGAGACAGACAAAGAGAAGTTGCGTGAAATCAACACCAAACTTTCCTCTCTTACGCTCCAATTTGGCCAAAACCTGCTAGCAGAAACCAATGCCTACCAACTTTGGATAGACGATAAAGCAGATTTGTCGGGATTGTCGCAGGAGCAAATTACCACTGCTGCGGCAGATGCCAAAGCAGCGGGAAAGGAAGGTCAGTGGTTGTTTACCCTTCAAAATCCCAGCATCATGCCCTTTTTACAATATGCGGATAGCCGGGAACTGCGGAAGGAGATCTGGGAGGCATATAAGAACCGGGCAGACCAAGGCAATGCCAATGACAACAAAGAAGGGTTGATAGAAACGGCAAATTTACGCCGGGAAAAAGCCCAGCTTTTGGGCTATCAATCGCATGCCGATTATGTCCTAGAGGAGTCCATGGCCAAGAATGCCGAAAATGTCTACACCTTGCTCAACCAACTTTGGACACCAGCTCTGACAAAGGCAAAGGTAGAACGGGATGAAATGCAGGCGATGATCTTGGCTTCCGGGGAGACTTTTGAAATGGAGCCCTGGGATTGGCGATATTATGAAGAAAAGCTACGGCAGCAAAAATTTGAACTGGATGAACAGGAGATCAAACCCTATTTTGCGCTGGACAAGGTGCAAGAGGGTGTTTTTATGGTGGTAAAAAATCTCTTTGGGTTGACCTTTGAAGTTATTCCCAACATTCCCACCTACCATCCAGACGCCAAGGCCTATGTAGTGAAAGAGGCCGACGGTACCCATGTGGGCGTATTGTATATGGATTTTCACCCGAGGGCTTCGAAACGTGGAGGTGCTTGGATGACTTCATATCGGTCCCAAAAAACCGAAAACGGGGAAAGAAAGGCTCCTGTAATTTCCATCGTCTGCAATTTTTCCCGGCCTTCCGGGGATGCGCCTGCCCTGCTTACCTTTGATGAAGTCACTACCTTTTTCCATGAATTTGGCCATGCTCTTCACGGGTTGCTTTCCAATGTCCAGTACCAAAGCTTGGCTGGGACATCCGTACCAAGGGATTTCGTGGAACTTCCTTCTCAGATCATGGAAAACTGGGCTACGGAACCGGAAGTAATGAAGCAATATGCGTTTCACTATCAGACGGGAGAAGTAATCCCCGATGATTTGATCGAAAAGTTGACCAAAAGCGGAACCTTCGGGCAGGGCTTCGGCACAACGGAATACTTGGCAGCATCCTTACTGGATTTGGATTACCATACCCAGACCGAGCCAATTACCACAGATGCCACCACCTTTGAAAATGAATCGGTAGAGAAAATGGGGTTGATTGATGAAATTATCCCCAGATATCGAAGCAGCTACTTTCAGCATATCTTTAGTGGCGGCTATTCTTCCGGGTATTACAGCTATATCTGGTCAGGCGTGTTGGATACAGATGCTTTCCAGGCATTTAAAGAAACGGAATTGTTCAACGCCGAAAAAGCCCTCGCTTTCCGCAAGGAAATACTTGAGCGTGGAGGAACGGATGAGCCGATGAAAATGTACGTGAATTTCAGGGGTGCTGAGCCTACCATTGATGCCTTGTTGAAAAAGAGGGGGCTGGATGAAGCGAGTCTGTCGGTGACGAAGTAATTTTATGGGGTTAGGGGTTTGAAGGCTTGGTTTT
>JBBQXZ010000299.1:0-5876 GCA_038209145.1 Cytophagales bacterium
TCTCTGGCATTGGGGGCATTGACCGTAAAAGTTACCCGGTTTTCAGAATCAATGGGATGGGGGTTCATCAATTGGGCATATCCTGCCAGAATCCAAAAGGGGAATAAATAGAAAATAAATAGAAAAAGATACCTGCTCATAGGTGTATTTGGTTTTATTTGATTATGTAGAATTGAGGTATTCCCCTGATTGCTGTGATTTTTATTCAAACACAGTTGGACTGAAAGGGTTCCCTGTTGACTCACCCGATGGTTAAATATAATTCTTTGTTTTATTTACTGCATTTGTTTTGTCATTTTTTTTATCCACGGGTTGGTGTTTGTAGCTACAGTTGATTTTCATTATGTATTTTGCAGGTGATTGCGTACAAAAGACAGAAAACTCGAGCGGATCATCACCCAAAAATGGATTGCGATTTATCCGGATGGACAGGAGGCATGGTCTGAATTTAGAAGAACAGGATATCCCAAACTCTACCCCATAGCTGTCAACTACAGCGAATTTTCCGGAGGAACCTTTATAAAAAGGATTACCTATCCCACCGCAATCACCAACAGTAGTCAGAACTCCGTAAGTCAAGCCATAAATCAATACTTGGGTGGGGAAGATAATATTTACACGAGATTATGGTGGGATGTTGATTAAATCCAGCAAATGTGTAATTTGAGGACTGAAAATAAAATATGATTGTTTTACAGATTAACCGAACACATCCATTGGACCGTACCCGAGCCATAAGTTACAACCTGTTTATCGTGTTTTTATTTCTTGTGGCAATTGGTTGTCAAAACCAGTTACCTCCAGCAGAAAGAACGCTAGAAAATGCCCTTTCTACCTTTGAATTGGAGGAAGGCTTTCAAATTGAGCTGATTGCCGGGGAACCCCTGATAGCAGATCCAGTTGATATGGAAATTGATGAATTCGGCAGGCTTTACGTGGTAGAAATGCACGGGTATCCTTTGGATGTAAGCGGCTCAGGGAAAATCAAGCTGTTGTCCGACACCAACAACGACGGTACCATGGATCAGAGTATCCTATTTGCGGATAGCCTGATCATGCCGACAGGGATCATGCGGTGGAAGAACGGGATAATTGTCACTGACCCGCCACACGTGTATTACCTGGAAGACAGCGATGGTGACGGCAGGGCCGACAAAAAGGAAATCCTGCTAACCGGATTTGCCCTTTCCAACCCACAGCACAATGTGAACAGCCCCAAGTTGGGGTTGGATAACTGGATCTACATCGGTCACGAGCCCGCTGTTACTACCACGATTTATGAGGAATTATTTGGGGATAGGGGAAGTGAAGTTCACTTCCCCCAAAATCCTGCCGGTAAACGCCTACCACAAAACGCCGGAGGAAGAAGCATCCGGTTTAAACCAGCAACTTTTGAGTTGGAATTACTGGGAAGTAGAACCCAGTTTGGACATACCGAAGATAAATGGGGCCATCGGTTTTTGGTCAACAACAGCAACCATGTGATTCAAGACGTAATCTCATCCAAGTATTTGGATAGGAATCCCTATTTGGTAGTTACGGAGGTTACGCAGTCTGTTTCAGATCACGGAAGTGCCGCGGAGGTTTTTCCAATTACCAAAAACCCACAACATCAACTGCTCACGGATCTAGGCGTGATGACCTCAGCCTGTGGCCTTACGGCCTATCTGGGCGCAGCCTTTCCTTCCGAATTTGACAATGCCCTTTTTGTGGCGGAGCCGGTGAGCAATATTGTCCATGTCGATTTTCTAAGTGATAAGGGTACTGGCTTTGTCGCATCCCGGCAACATGCCGAAAAGGAATTTCTCGCATCCACCGATGCCTGGTTTCGACCTGTCAACATGTATGTGGGTCCGGATGGGGCACTATATATTTTGGATTATTACCGGCAAATCATCGAGCATCCGGAATGGATGGCCGAAGATGTCGTGAATTCAGGTGCCCTTTACAACGGTACAGACCAGGGAAGAATCTACCGGATCACATCTAAAGGATCAAAAACCATTGATTGGTCCGAAAAGCTAAACCTTGGAAAATCATCCGATGAGGAATTGGTCGGATTTCTGGCAAACGAAAATAGTTGGTGGAGAAGAAATGCCCAACGGCTGATTGTGGATCGAAATTCACAACAGCTAAAAGAACCGTTGGTCCGTATGGCTCAAAACAACGGGTCTTCGGTGGGAAGGTTACATGCACTTTGGACCTTGCAGGGGCTGGATATGTTGGATGCAGACGTCATTCTCAACGCATTAAAAGACCCTGTTGCAGGGATACGTGAGAATGCTGTTAGGTTGGCAGAGTTACATCTTGAAGCCTACCCCAGTCTGGCCGGAGCCCTGCTGGAAATGGCTAAAGATGGAGATGCCAAAGTCAGGTTCCAATTGTTGTGCACGCTGGGGTTTCTGGAGGATGATCGTGCTGCCCAAGTCAGAAAAGACCTGTTGTTTCAGGATATGGGGGATCACTGGGTACAGGTTGCCGCATTGTCTGCTCCTTTTGGGCAGAGCCGGAATTTACTGGATGCCGTATTGGCAAATTACGACATGGAAATACCCGCCCACGGTCAGTTGGTCCAGAAGCTTGGGGCGATGATCGGGGCTAGTCAACAGCCGGATGCGGTAGCTTCCTTGGTCAGCAGCGCAACGATGACAGGTTCGGGAAAAGATTTCAGTTGGCAAGTTCCTTTGTTAAAAGGATTGGCCTTGGGTCTTAAGACCAAAAAGAAATCGGACAATGACCCGGCCACTGAAAATTTATTGGTGAAAAGTTGTTTTGACAATCCCTCCATAGACGTGCGGCAGGCCTCCCTGCAGGTATTGCAAGTGATTGGACTTAGTGATGGACCCACTAATAAAAATGCGATAGAAAACGCCATTGTTTTGGCAGAAAACAATACCCTTACTCCCGAACAAAGGAGTTTGGGAGTGAATTTTATGGCCTTGAAGGAAACAGCCCCCCACAAGGAATTGCTGGTTTCATTGATCGATTCCAAGGAACCTATGCCTGTACAGTTGGCGGCTTTCAGAGCAATCAGCAAAATGGAGGATGAGACGGTTTCACAAATTGTTCTCGAAAAATGGCCCAACTTCACCCCCGGAGTAAGGGATGAGGCAATTAGTGCGCTAATGCAAAACCCGGAAAGGACAAAGGTACTCCTAGATGCGATTAATGATGGATTGATCCAGCCTTCAACGATAGGATGGAGAAGAAGTGTAAGCCTGATGGCCAATAAGGAAGAAAGCTTACGGGTATATGCCCGTACTTTGTTGACTCGGAAAGAAGGTGAAAGTGAAGCCATTATTAAAGACTATCAGGCGGCTTTGGAGCTAAAAGGATCTATGGAGGACGGGAAAATCGTCTATCAAACAAATTGTGCCATTTGCCACAAAATGGGGGAAGATATAGGTTTGGCTTTTGGCCCTGACCTTTCGTCCCTCAAAAACCGGAGACCAGCCAATATCTTGAGCGATATTATCAATCCAAATGGCTCCATTGCTGACGGCTACGATCTTTGGGTAGTGGAATTGCAAAATGGAGACATCCAGCAGGGACTAATTGGTTCGGAGACTCCAACTGCGATCACGCTTAAAAATGCCGGAGGAATCGAGCAAAACATTTCAAGAACGGATATCAAATCGCTAAAAGTACTGGATATGTCAGCGATGCCTACCGGGTTGGAGCAAAACATTTCGCATCAGGAAATGGCCGACTTGCTTGCTTATATTCGAAAAGTAAAATAGCAAAGGCATCATCTGTCATTCTGGGGACTTTTATCGTCGAAGCCCCATTCAATTTTATTTCATTTCTACCTAGACTATGAAAAAGCATAAAACATTATTTTATATATTCCTGATTCTTTTCAGCTTTTCTTTCGGCACGGAAGCCTTTTCCCAAAAGCAAAAGTTATTGAACGTCGGAGTAGCCAGGATAGACATCACCCCGGAAACCCCCGTTCGGTTGACGGGCTACTCAAACAGGGATGATCCTTTTACGTCCATCCATCACCGACTTTGGGCCAAAGCGCTGGCATTCGGCAATGAAAGTAGAAATTACTCCATCTTGATAACGGTTGATTTGTTGGGTATTCCCCACAAAATAACCGAAAAGGTTCGAATTGAACTCGCCAAGGAAATTGGGCTTAACCCCGCCAACCTGTCCATCTGTGCCTCGCATACACATAGTGGTCCCCAGATTGGAAATATTGTTTCCCATTTTCATAAGCCCTTAAGCCCGGATGAACTGGCAGAAATCACGCTGTTCGCCATGGGATTGGTTCCAAAGCTGAAGGAGGTGGCCTTGGAAGCAATAAAAACAGCCAGTCCATCCATGGTTTCTTGGGGACAGGGGAACGTTGGTTTTGCCATCAACCGCAGAACTGCCATCAATCCAAATGGCGTGACGGACCATTCCATGCCGCTGATGCGGGTAAAAGGGGAAGATGGAAAGGATAAGGCAGTATTGGTGAGTTATGCCTGTCATGCCGTAACCCTCGGACCAAAAAACAATACGGTACACGGGGACTGGGTAGGAGAAGCCCAGATCCAAATAGAAGCAAATTTGGAGCCGGGAGCCATTGCCATGGTGGCGATTGGATGTGGTGCGGATCAAAATTCCGACCCCCGGATGAATAATGAAGACCCAGCCATGGACTTGGAATATGCCCGAATTCAGGGAAAAAGTATTGCGGACGAGGTGAACCGCGTTCTTTCCAACGAAACGCTGACACCTTTGAACGAATTGCCCAAGGCCAAGCTGAAATATGTGGAATTGACTTTTGCGGAAATCCCCGATCCAAAGAAACTGGCTGAAGATGCCAAGGGAACCGGCCGGACAAGCAATTATTCCCAGCTGCTGCTTGGCAGGATGGCTAGAAGTGAGGATATTCCGGAGAAAATTTCCTACCCCATTCAGGTGTGGGATTTCGGGAAGGAATTGGTGATGATCTTTTTGGCTGGTGAAGTTGTCGTTGACTATTCCCTGCGCCTTAAGCGGGAAATCGGGGCAGATCGGATATGGGTTAATTCCTACGCCAATGATATGCCGTGTTACATCCCTTCGCTGAGGGTGCTTAGAGAAGGCGGATATGAAGCCGAGACGGCCATGATAGGGTATGAAAAGCCGTCAAAGTTTACCGAAGATGTGGAAGAGATAGTTATGCGGGGAATTTACAGTCTTCTTCCACCTAAGTTTAAGCCCTAACATCACCAAGGAACTGCCTAATTTTCAAGTTATGAAGTTAAGGCAGGCTATTAAGAGAAAAAATCATGAGCTATTTTATCCGTTATACCCTATTTGCGATGCTGTTTTCGGGGCAAATAGTTGCCCAGGACTTTCAGGCATCGGTGGTCAAAAGAAACATTACCCCGGAAGAATCCAAATACCTGTTGGGGTATGGTGAACGAAAATCTTCCGGGATTTTGGACAGCCTTTATCATAAAATCGTAATTTTGGACGATGGGGATGCCAGGTTTTACCTGGTATCTACGGATGTTTGCGTAATTTCCCCCTCCGAATACGATCGGGTAGCACAGATGCTGCAATCGAAACTGGGTATTGAACCAAAAAGCTTCTGGTGGACGGCTACCCACACCCATTCCGCACCGGAAATTGGCCCTCCTGGGCTTCCGGAAGCCTTTATGGGCGAGCGGTACAAACATGTCACGGACACTGCATATACCAATTATGTAGCAGAAGAATTGATTTCTGGAATCGAAGAAGGGATAATGGCGCTGACGCCCGCAAAGTTGGGAGTAGGATGGGGGTATTCCATGGCCAATATCAATAGAAGAGCCAGGGATATTGATGACGTGGCCTTTCTTGGGATGAATCCTGATGGCCCGGTTGACCGCCGTATTGGTATTTTGAAAATAGTGAAA
>JBBQXZ010000300.1:0-5856 GCA_038209145.1 Cytophagales bacterium
AGTGCTATCACCCAGCGGGGAGAATGGGAAAAGCGCAGGGATGAAATTCTGGATATTTTTTCCAAAGAGGTTTACGGTGTAAGTCCGAATTGGGATGGAGAGATGACTGCCACTGAGGTTTCATCGGCCGAAGTCGGCAAGGCCATTCGAAAAGAATTAAAACTTACCCTACACCGAAAAGGAAAGACGGTGGATATGTATTTGCTACTTTTCATGCCGCGTCAACAAACGCCTGCGCCAGTATTTTTGGGGTTAAATTTCTACGGAAATCATACCTTGTCTGATGATGAGGAAGTGTTGGTGACCCAATCATGGATGAGGGATAATAAAGATTTGGGCATAGAAAACAACCGTGCTTCGGCCAAGAGTAGGGGAATGCGAATGCCCAATTGGCCGGTCGAAGACATAGTAGAAAAAGGATATGGTTTGGCTAGCCTGTATTATGGCGAAATAGACCCTGATTTCGATGATGGGTTTCAAAATGGGGTACATGGACTATTTGATCAGCACCGCAACGAGTCTTCTTGGGGAAGTGTTGCGGCATGGGCTTGGGGACTTTCCCGGGTGATGGATTACCTGGTAACCCTTCCCGGGGTGGATGCCAATAAAGTGGCAGTGTTGGGGCACTCCCGCTTGGGAAAGGCTGCCCTTTGGGCAGGTGCCACCGATCCGCGCTTTTCCCTGATTATCTCTAACAATAGCGGCTGTGGGGGAGCAGCCCTTTCCCGGAGACGGTTTGGCGAAACAGTGGAAAGGATTAATACTTCCTTTCCCCATTGGTTTACTGATAGTTTTAAGCGATACAATGGGCGGGAGGACGAACTCCCGGTTGACCAGCATCAGCTGTTAGCTACCCTGGCACCGAGGTCCTTATATATAGCCAGCGGTGAGGACGACCAGTGGGCAGACCCTCGCGGTGAGTTTCTGGGTGGCGTAGAAGCCTCTCCGGCATATGAAATCTATCAAAAAACAGGTATCCCAACGACTGAATTTCCTCCAGTGAATCAGCCTGTAATGGGATATATTGGATATCATATCCGCAGTGGGGGGCACGGTCTGCTAGGCTATGACTGGCAGCAATTCTTGAAGTTTGCGAATATGCACTGGAAGTAACGGTTTTGGAATTGATGTTAATACCGTTCTTATCCACAAAAATTAGCATGATTGTGTAAAGTAATTGACAAGTGTTTTTTCATTGGATGAATCTTACAACGATGGACAAGAACCAACCCAAAATCACAGAAACTCCTCCATTGGAAGTACTGGTGGAATTGGAAACACTCAATCAGGTATTGGACGCGGAGCTTCCTTTCAAAAAGCTCGACCACAATATCCTTATAGGTACCTGGAACATTCGTTCGTTCGGTGGGTTAACCGAAAAATGGCGGGCTGACAACAGTGATTCTCCCAAGCGTGACCTCCAGTCATTGGTTGTCATTGCGGCAATTATTTCCCGGTTTGATATCGTGGCCATTCAGGAGATTAATGGTGATTTAAAGGCTTTTCGCCACATGCTAAAACTTCTTGGAAACCACTGGAGTTTTATTCTTACGGATGTGTGCGGAGGGGCGGAGGGAAATGATGAAAGACTCGCCTTCCTATTTGACACCCGTAAGGTAAAGCTCTCGGGATTGGCTTGCGAGTTGGTGGTACCCAATGAAAAAATCGAACGTATACAGGAAGGTGCTTTCTCCCGGCAATTTGCACGCACACCCTATGCGGTGGGGTTTAAAGTGGAGGACAAAACCTTTGTCTTGGTAACCCTTCATGTTCTTTATGGTAAAAGCCCCAACGACCGAACAGGAGAATTGGAGGGTATCGCCAATTGGCTGAAAGATTGGGCCACTAATATGAATTCCTTTGACCAAAGCCTTATTGTATTGGGAGACTTCAATATCGACAGACAGGGAGATCCCAGGTATCAAGCCTTCGTTTCCACGGGATTGCAAGTACCCATGGACCTGGAAGCGTTAAGGAGGACTGTTTTTGACAAAAACTCCACCTATTATACCCAAATTGCCTGGTTTGAAAATCAGCATCAAGTCCCTGCACTTTCGATAAAATACCTCCAAGGAGGGACGTTTAATTTTGGACCACACGTGTTGAAGGACAGGTTGTTGACCCCGTTTCAGCTTTCTTGGAGGATTTCTGACCACCTGCCGCTGTGGGCGGAGTTTTCCACAAGATGCTGATATTCCTCAAAGATTGGATATATTAGGGAATCATTTAAAAAAACTTCGGTATGGAAAAACATCTGTTGGTAGTGGTATTCCTGATTTTTTTCGGGTTAGCTTGCAATTCCGGCTCAAAAGAAGCCTCACAGCCGAGTGCAAAAATCAGCCACCTTCAATTCATCGGGAGTCACAACAGCTATAAATTGCCAATAGAACCGGCTCTATTAAAACTCCTCATGGATACCGATTCGGCTGCTATGCAGGGCTTGGATTACAGCCACATTTCTCCTTGGGACCAGCTTGAGCTCGGCCTACGGGTTTTGGAGCTCGATGTATTTCACGACCCGGATGGAGGCCGGTTTTCCAAGCCCATGGGACCAGCATTTCTCCAACAACGGGGGATTACTCCCGAACCCTATTCGGACCTTGGTAAATTTGACCAGCCGGGCTTTAAGGTGATGCATGTTCAGGATATTGACTTCAGATCCCATTTTCCACTATTCAGGGAATTTTTGGAGGAATTGAATACTTGGTCGGATCTTAATCCGATGCATTTGCCCATTTTCATCACGGTTAATGCAAAAGACCAGAATTTCCCCGAGCGTGGATTCACCAAGGCACTGCCATTCGATTCCGGTGCGTTTGACTTATTGGAAAAAGAAATACGGGGTGTTTTTTCCCCACAAAAATGCTTTACCCCAGCCCTGTTAAAAAAGGACAGTGGATCTTTGTCTGAGGCGGTGCAAACCAACGGCTGGCCAGAACTAAAGGATATTCAGGGAAAATTTGTATTTGTTTTGGATGAAGGGGGTGAAAAAATGGATGCTTATCTGAAGAACGACCCAACGTTGGAGAAAGGCTTGTTTTTTGTAAATGTACCCGAAGATCATCCACTTGCGGCCATCATGATCATCAACGACCCTGTCCGGCACCAGGAAAAAATTCAAGGATTGGTAAAAAAGGGGT
Source organism: Cytophagales bacterium (assembly GCA_038209145.1). Classification (GTDB taxonomy): domain Bacteria; phylum Bacteroidota; class Bacteroidia; order Cytophagales; family Cyclobacteriaceae; genus Lunatibacter. The sequence goes on from JBBQXZ010000300.1 coordinate 3,141, forward strand.
TCATGGTTCGCACCAGGGCAGATTCAGATACCCGTGAAGCTAGAACTAACGATAAAGAAAAAATGGAACAGGCATTCAGCAGTGGTGCCCAACTGATCAGTACAGATTATTACCTGCCTGATGAGAAGATCAATTCTGGCTATCAAGTAATCTTTCCAAATCAGTCCTATGTGAGAATCAACCCCTTGTTCGAATCCATGAAGTCATTTGATATTTCTGAAGTTGAACGTCAATCTGAGGTAGTTACATTAACTGTTGCTGAGTTTAAGGGTGCTATGGCGCATGATTTTGGTACAGTTCTGGATGTGAGGACGGATGAGGAGTTAAAAGGCGGATGTTTGGAAAATGCCGTGCAGGCAGATTTCTTGTCCGGGCAGTTTGAGGAGCGAATAAAATCTCTGGATAAAACAAAACCGATATTGGTATATTGTAAAGTAGGTGGCAGAAGTGCCAAGGCTGGAGAAATATTGGTGACTCAAGGCTTTGAAAAAGTCTTTCACCTGGAAGGTGGCATAGACCATTGGGTGTCATCAGGTCAAGGGGTGGTGGAATACGTGCCTCAATAAAATTAATCTTAATTTATTTTGAACTTTGACTTTGTTTTGTGGAAAGAGATATTGATTTAGCCATCATCAAAGAAGATCCTTGGATCGTACCCTATAAAGAGGAAGTTTTTCAGCGTTTTGTCCGTTTTCAGCGTGCCTTGTTGGAAATAGAGCTGGCGGAAGACAGTCTGATGGACTTTGCAACGGGCCACCATTTTTTTGGCATCAACAAGGATGAGGAACGAAATGGCTGGGTATATAGGGAATGGGCACCGGAAGCCCAGGCACTATTTCTAATTGGGGATTTCAATTATTGGGATAGGTCCTCCCATCCTTTGGAGCGGAAAGAGTGGGGGGTATGGGAGATTTTTCTACCTTCCGATACATACAGTCAATCCTTTGTTCACGAAAGCCTCATTAAAGTTCATGTGGTGACTGCGGATTCGGCATTGGACCGTATTCCGGCGTACATCACCCGAGTGGTGCAGGATGAAGAAAGTAAAGATTTTTCCGGTCAACTGTGGTTTCCGGAGAAGGAATATAAATGGACAGATGAAAATTTTTCCCCGAAGAAAGCCTTGTCTGAACCCCTTGTCTATGAATGTCATGTGGGAATGGGTCAGGAGAAAAAAGGGTTAGGGACTTACCGGGAATTTGCTGACCTTATCGTACCTGAAATCAAAAAAAACGGTTACACCGCTATTCAGCTGATGGCTGTCATGGAGCATCCCTACTACGGCTCCTTCGGATATCATGTTTCCAATTTTTTTAGCCCTTCTTCCCGCTTTGGTACACCCGAGGATTTGAAATACCTGGTAGATACGGCTCATGGGTTGGACTTGGCTGTCATCATGGATATCGTACATTCCCATGCCGTACAGAATGTGTCCGAAGGGCTCAATGAATTTGACGGATCGGACCATCAGTATTTTCATGCCGGTCCTAAAGGGTATCACGAAGTCTGGGATTCCAAGCTGTTTGATTATGCCAAGTGGGAGGTTAAGCGTTTCCTCCTCTCCAATATCAGATATTGGATGGAGGAGTTTCATTTTGACGGATTCAGATTTGACGGAGTTACGTCCATGCTGTACATCCATCATGGGCTAATTACCTTTGACCATTTTGATAAGTATTTCAACAATGACGTGGACGGTGATGCGATTATATATATGCAATTGGCCAATAGGCTAATCCATACGATCAAGCCGGATGCAATCTCCATTGCTGAGGAAGTCAGCGGAATGCCTGGGCTCTGCCGACAGCCAGTGGAGGGTGGAATTGGCTTTGACTTCCGGATGGCCATGGGTATCCCCGATTTTTTCATCAAAATACTCAAAGACCAGCGGGATGAGGATTGGGATATCTTCGAATGCTGGAAAGTGGTCAGTGAAAGAAGATACAAGGAAAAAACCATCGCCTATGCCGAATCGCATGATCAGGCACTGGTAGGAGACAAGTCGATTGCATTTTGGCTCATGGACAAGGAAATGTATTTCAACATGCACGTGAAGGACAGCCATCTCGTGGTGGATAGGGGGATGGCTTACCACAAGTTATTCCGGCTGTTTACCATTAGTTTGGGTGGAGAAGGATATCTCAATTTTATGGGCAATGAATTTGGGCATCCGGAATGGATAGACTTTCCGAGAGAAGGCAACGACTGGAGCTATCAGCATGCCCGACGGCAGTGGAGTCTTGCCGAGAATATGGATTTAAAGTATAAATTTTTACTATTTTGGGACAACGAAATGATCCGACTTGTAAAAAAATACCACATCCTTCAGGCACCTTTTGCGAAGCAACTTCATATGGATCCCACCAATAAGGTGATCATATTCCTTCGGGGGGAATTGATTTTTATTTTTAACTTCAATACCAACGAATCCATTTCCGACTACCTGTTTAGGGTACCTGAAATGGGTAAATATAATCTGGTACTCAACTCGGACAACACCAAGTTTGGAGGCTTTGGGCGGATAGATGAAAGCCTTTCCTACTATACCAATCAGAATCAGATGCTCAGCACCTACCTGACCAACCGCACGGTGTTGGTGTTGGAGAAAGTGGGGTGAGTTTTATCCCCATAGAAAAGCACATGGTATTATATAGAAAGAGAGCGGTTTACGATTATTATTAGGTTTAGATTCTTATGTTTCAATTGATTGCCTAAG
>JBBQXZ010000301.1:0-5853 GCA_038209145.1 Cytophagales bacterium
AATTGATTCACTGGTTTCTTAAATAATTTCATTAATTTGTATTTGGTTAAGATTTTCCGTGAGTTATTTATGAATCAAAATCAATCCCTATTTTCAGCTTAAGTCGGGTTATCCGTCGGATGCAATATCCAATGATCGGACATTTGCCTGGAAAATGTTTTTGTAATCAAATCTGAACATGGATCCTATCTTACCCCGCCAATTTCAACATCTGGTTTCTCGTTATAGAAAAGTAAGTATTCCTGATTTGAACTTGACTATTTCCGAAAAAACACCACTCCTGTCAGGTGCCTCTTCCCGGACAAAAGGTACAGAAGCAGGTTTGGAACCCTTTGCAGGCGCATGGACTGGAGCGCACCTGAAGCATTTAATCAAACGCACGGGTTTTGGGGTGCCTGGGAAATTATGGGATAAATTAAAGGATAAGTCCCTGGACCAACTATTGGAATCCATCCTGAAAGCTAATAATTCATTGGAGGAACCCATCAACAATTACAACGATGCTGCGGAAAATAAAATTGATTCCGAAGTTCCTGAGGGGCAAAGTTTTGTGTTGGCGAAGTTTCAACAAGAAATGGAAGGCGATAGAATCGTCTCCCTTAAAGGCTGGATGGTTGACAGGGCTTTAGGTACCAATGAAACCGTTCAGGAAAAAATATTCCTTTTTTGGTGGAACTTCCTTCCCATTAAAATGTGGGATGTTTTCATTGCCAAATCCTGTTTCCACTATATCCAAATGCTGCACCGAAATGCGCTGGGAAATTTTAAAACCATGATTCGGGAGTTGATAAAAGATCCGGCCATGTTGGTTTTTTTAAGCGGGGCCTACAATACGAAAGAGGCCCCTGACGAAAATTTTGCCAGAGAATTGCAAGAGCTTTTTTGTATTGGAAAAAACAAGGCGGCCTTTTTTACCGAAGAAGACGTACAGGCCGTTGCCAGGGTCCTGACTGGTTGGACGGTGGATTGGGATAGTATTGGTCAGACCGGAGCTCCGAAAGCGGTATTTCTCTCTTTTAGACATGAGGAAGCTGACAAGCATTTCTCGGCCTATTATGGAAACCGGGTAATCAGAGGAAGGTCCGGCGATGCTGGTGCAGAGGAATTGGAAGACCTTTTGGATATGATTTTTGATCAACCCGAAACGGCCCGCCACCTAGCCCGTAAGCTATATACTTTTTTTGTAAACAGCGAAATTAGTCAAGCGTCCGAAAACAACGTCATTGAACCTATGTCATGGTTGATCCGCCAGCATGATTATGAATTGCTGCCCGCACTTAAAACATTATTGGGTTCCGCACATTTTTTTGATCCCGAAAATATGGGAACCCTGATCAAAAGCCCCATGGATTTTCTTCTTGGCTTATGGAGGACGCTGGATCTTCCCAGAGCTCGCAGTCCAATGGATGAGGACCATATCAATGGTGCGCTCCTGTGGAGAATGGCTGAATTGGGAATGGAAGCCGGAGATCCCCCCAATGTGGCAGGATGGACGGCTTATTACCAGGCCCCTTTGTATGATCAGCTTTGGATCAATACCGATACCATCACTAAAAGAGCATTAATTACAGATTCAGTGATACTCTGGGGATTTTGGATATCCGAAAATCTACAATACGCAGCAGATCTATTGGCTTTTGTTGAGGGCTTTGCTTCTCCGGAAGATCCGGAAAAATTATTGCGGGAATTTGCCTCCCAGAACTTAGGCTTTTGGCTATCTGCCAGGCAGCTGCAACAGGTGAAAAAGACACTGTTGGGTGGACAGGAAAATGATGGCTATTGGACCTCGGCCTGGCAGAGTTACCTCGGTGAACCACTAAATGAAGAGAAGGCTGGCATCGTGCTCAACAGGCTAAAACCTGCTTTACAAATGATGTTGCAAATGGCAGAAGCCCAATTAATGTAAAGGTATGAAAAGAAGAACCTTTCTCCGACATGCCGGACACTCAATGGCCGTTCCCGCCTTTCTTGGAGGATGGGGGATAAATAATAGTTTAGGTCAATCCTTTACGGATTTTCTCCGGTTGGCGCATGAAACTGACCGGGTTTTGGTGCTCATATATCTGGAAGGTGGAAATGATGGCCTCAACACGCTGGTGCCTCTTGTCGGATACCACGCCCTGCAAAAAGTAAGACCTCATATCATCCTTCCTGAAAATGAGTTGCTCAAATCAGCCTCCGAGGATTATGCTTGGCACCCCGCACTCTCCGGATTACGATCTTTGTATAATGAAGGACGATTGCAGGTCATTCATTCCGCAGGGTATCCCGAGCAGAATTTCTCCCATTTTAGGTCCACCGATATTTGGATGAGCGGATCAGATGCCAACAAACTGGTGACATCTGGATGGACTGGGAGGTATCTGGAGAACCTGCACCCCAATTTTCCGGCAGACTATCCCAATGGACAACATCCCCATCCATTGGCCGTGGAAATGGGACATGGCGCTTCCATGTTGTTTCAGGGGGAACGAAACGGATTCAGCATGGTAATCAATGAGGTGGAAAATTTTTACCGCCTTTTGGACCTGGATTTGGAAGAAGGAGCAGATCCCAAAGCGGGAGATAAACTCAGGCACATCCGATTGATGGCCCGACAATCCCAGAAATATGGCGAGGAGGTAAAAAAAGCGGCTGAAAAAACAGTAAAACAAAAACCCTACCCAGAAGGAAATAAGTTGGCCCAACAATTGAAAATTGTTTCCAGGTTAATAGCCGGTGGACTGAACACACCGCTTTACCTGGTACGTTTAGGCAGTTTTGATACCCATGATAATCAGGTAGAGGAGTCCAATAGGAAATTAGGAACACATGCAGCTCTTTTGAAACAATTGGATGAAGGGATCCTGGCCTTTATGCAGGATTTGGAGTATTTGGGATCAGGCGACCGGGTTATGGGCATGACCTTTTCTGAATTCGGGCGGAGAATTGTTTCCAATGCCAGCCTTGGTACCGATCATGGGACAGCTGCTCCCCTCCTTATTTTTGGCAACAAATCCCATGGTGGCAACCTGGGTAAGGCACCATTGATCACAGGAGAGGAAGAATACCGGGACAACCTTCCCATGCAACATGACTTTAGGCAGATTTATACCTCCTTGCTAAGCCAATGGTTTAGTACTGACAAGTCAACCAGTGAAATAGTGACAAAGGGGGAATTTGATCAGGTCCCTGTCGTAGCAAATAAAATTCGGAAGCCCTCTAACCAGCCTGAAAATCCTATAAAAGTTTACCCAAACCCAGCTAAGGATTATGTAAAAGTGGAATTTAACGTCAAACAAGGATACCTGCGATTGGAACTCATCGATATGAACGGGAAAACAGTGGCCAGGGTAGCCGAAGGTCAATGGGATGATCCTTCATTTGAAGAAATGGTGGATTTGACCTTTCTCCCTGCTGGCAGGTATATTTTCAGACTTTGGGAAGGTGGCCGATTTTATAGCCACCATGTGATTAAACTTTAAAGCGCCATCCTAATAACCTTCAAAATTTAAAAAATTAGAGACCCCAATTTAAATGCAAATATTTGTGGTCAAATAAAAGCATAAATATATATTTTATGGACAGAACCTTCTGGAGTTCTCTGATCAATTTATCATGCACAAGTTAAATGTCCCTAAGCCCTGTCCTCCAAACATTGATAATTTACTGGTTAAATATCTTAATTTGATAAAGAAATAGTATGCTGATATGGAGAGTGCCTAGCTAATTGGTTCTTATATTAAAGGTAAATCAGCAGATCAACAGCGACATAGATTCAGCATTGATTTTTAAAAATTTGGATGATTCGGAAAGAGTTGGCATTCAAGTTCAACTAATGTTGTCCGCAACACAGATTGATTCAAGGATCGAACCACACCCAATATCTCCTGTTGATTTCAATAGTTATTTATAACATGGCCTTACTGCCAAACTCTTAGGCATTTAAGGGTTCCTCATGAAAGGCTTGGTCTTAAAGTCGTTTAAATTACAGGAACTATATTTATTGCTATATTGAGGCTTTTAAGATTAAAAAATCAAAATTCATTGCAAGAAAACAATCAAAGGATGAGCTCCTTTTTGAAAAATACCCGGAAAATGGCTCCCTCACCCGGTGTACTTTCTACTTCAACGCTCCCTCCCAGGTTCTCCACCATCCTTTTCAGGATAAAAAGTCCTGATCCTGTACCTTCCACATCTTGATTTAACCTTGTTCGGCGTAAAAAAATCATTTTATGTTTGTCCTTTTCTATCCCCGGTCCATTATCACGGACAGACAGAATGACATCAGTACTTGATTCTTGGGTTTGAATCCATATTTCCGGCTTTCCTTTCTGTTCACTGAATTTTATGGCGTTGCTCAAGAGATTATAAACAATACTTCTGATATTTTTTCTGCAAACGTTTAATTCCGTTACCTGAAAATCAGAATGGATTTTTGCCTTGGACCCGAATATTTTATCACTTAGGCCAATCCTTACATCCTCTACAATATTTTGAATGTCAACCCTTTCCGCATCCTCATCAAATCCTGTGCTGTCTTTAAGGCTTTCTGTGAGGTCTTCAATGGTTTTCATCAATTTACCGACCGACAGGCTTATAGACTCCATAAGGATATTGGCCTCAACTTTATCATCATCCTCCATATTCCTTAATAGTTCTATTAACCCGTTGATATTACCAATAGGGCCTTTTAAGTCATGGGAAAGCGCAAAAATGACAGTTTCATGATTCAGATTAAGTCTTTCATATTGTCTGAGGGCTGTAATACGGGAGGATATGTCAATAAAAGTAATAATCACGCCGTTGGTTTGCCTACTTTTTCGGACAATATAAGGAAGTATATTCATCTGATACCATTTTCGGTCCGTAGTTTGGATTTCCTTTTCCATATCCTTGTTGGTTTCAATCACCTCTTGGATATTTTCCAAAATTGTGGGAAACCTAATCCTATTTGTTATCTCACTGATTGGTCTTCCATTATCAGCTGCCGTAAGTCGAAATTGTTTCATTGCAGGAGGGGTAAATTTCCTGAGGATCAGATTAGCATCCACAAACAATTGGGGGATCACTGTATTTCTGAAATAGTTTTCTAATTCTTCATTCAGTTCGATGATTTTTTTATTTTCTATATCTTGAGGATTATTATTCATAAAAAGGTTAATTTTTTTCAGAAATAAGGGTTAAAAACAATTATTCTATGTTTTTTCTATATCCCTAATCAAATTTTGTTCCAAAATGGATAGAATTTAATCTTCTATTTAAAATACTGACAATACGATTTCTTAAAAGCCAACCTCAAATTGATATTAATTTGGTTTTAATTTCAATTAAGTTCTCATTAGAAAATGCCTATTGTTGGGCATTTTTAATATAATTGGGCGATTCACATTCCTGCCAATACTGTACAATTACTTTAATGATTCGTTTCAGATTGTCGAAGGAGTAGGGCTTGACAAAAAACCCCTGCACTGATTTAGAATAAGCATCCACTACATATTCTTGTTCTGAACTGGTTGAAAAGAATAAATAGGGAATGCATTTCAATCTCAGGTCTTCATTGCTATGAATTTTTTCCCTCAACTCCAACCCATTTAACCTGGGCATATTTAAATCGGAAAGGATTAGAAAAGGTTCAATCGCCGACATGGTTAAATAACCAAGTGCTTTTTCACCTTCACTGAAAAAAATTACCTCATTTTCGAAATTGAGTTCCAGGAATACCAATTTTAAAAGCTCCTGATCACCCGCATCATCTTCAATAATTATAATCGGCCCTGTTTTATTCATATTAATTAATTAGATAAAAATTCAAAATTTCTTCAAATGTATACTTTAAATCATTACTAACCGATTAAAAAAAAGTCAAGAAAC
>JBBQXZ010000302.1:0-5836 GCA_038209145.1 Cytophagales bacterium
GTAGAAATTCTGGAGGCTGCTATAGAAAGTGCTGAAAACGGGACAAGGGTTGTTTTGAAGTAGTATTTTGAAGTTCCTATTTCAGAAACTCGCCACCAAAAGAAATTTGATTCTTTTATTCATTTTAACGGTGCTTTGCAACGTATCGCTAGCCCTGTATTTTGGTAATTTCAATGAACCTATTTTAGATACCTATCTGTATTATTCTGCGGATGAGGCCTATGAGGCCATCAGCAACTTTGGCGATTACTTTCGCCAAAGATACATCTGGGGAACAATCCTGTTGGATTTTATCTATCCCGTGATTTACTGCCTCTTATTGTCTATCTCCTTATTTCGACTCAAGGTAAATGCTAAGTTTGGTATCCTGCCGATGTGGATAATTCCGGTGGACTACTTGGAAAACGTAACGATTATCTTTCTTCTAAGCCAGTTTCCGAAAAAACATGAGGTATTGGCAAGTATGGCTGGGGTGTTTACATCAGTTAAGTGGCTGATGGTTTTCGCTTGTCTATTAAGCATAATTATTCTCTTTTTATATCGCTATTTGAAAGGCAAGCGTGAATTTGTCAATTAAAGTGTTTGAATTACAAAACCATGAAGCATTCACTTATCAGCAGAACTAGTAGTTCCAAATTTTTGTCAAACAACCCTTGAAAGAGTGAGGATACCATTCAGAGAAAAAGGAGTATTTACTTTGTTTTAAATTTCTTATCTGACAATTTGGACTGCAAATCGAATTTCATTTGGTCATGATTCAATGCCTTTTTTACCGTCCAAATCTTTTTTTCGATCATACTTTCGCACGAATGGCTAATTTTTGCGGATTCTTCTTTATCAGCCACTATCCCGGTTCTTGCTTTTTCGGTTTATAAAATATCCAATTCCCAATCTTTAATAGCGGATTTGAAAAGATGCCAAGATGATCAGGTGTATGATGTTTTGGATAAAAGGCCCCGTCCTGTTGGTGGGCAGGATGGCTGGAAGGATTACTTGTCGGAAAATCTAAAATACCCTTCGATAGCACTCAAATCAAAAATTGGAGGTGTGGTGTATGTGGTTTTTATTTTGGAAAAGATGGAAGAACTTCCAATGTTGGCATATTCAGTGGGATAGGTGCCGGGTGCGATGAGGAAGCCAGAAGGCTTGTGGAAGGCAGTCCCAAATGAACACCTGGGGAAAATAACGGCGAATCGGTACAGGTTCGCATGCGTATCCCCGTTAGGTTCCACCTCCCAGGATGAAATATTCATCAAAAAAGGCTGTTCTGCAACAGAACAGCCTAAACATTTCGATTTGACAGAAGCCTTATACGATTTCCAAGGGTACTTTTTTGCCGGTTTTCACTGCCTTATAGATTGCGTCTATGATGATCAGGTCTTTCAAGCCTTCTTCGCCATCTACAGGCACTTGGGGTTTTTTGCCTGCCAAGATGATATCTGACATCTCATCCATCTGTACGGTCTGATGTGTTACATGGGGTTTTTCGAGCGGACCTTTATGCGTCTTTCCCTTGATCGGACCGTAGCCTGTGGAAGGCTGCAGTTCGGCGAACCCCTTGTCTCCATTTAGAAAGAACCGGTCCAAGTTCCCCATGCTGTAGGTGGATAGACAAGATGCTACCGCACCACTCGGAAATCCAAACTGAAACTGAATGGTTTCATCTACCCCCTCCTTGAATCTGACTGGATCCGTCTTGGTTTCTTGGGCAGTAACCCAAACGGGTTCTTCACCAACCATGTACCGCGCACCATTGACGGAATAAATACCTATATCCATCATGGCGCCACCACCCGCCAGGTCTTTATTGAGCCGCCATTGGCTGGGGTTGCCGATGTTGAATCCGCTCAAGCCCTGGAAAAACATCACTTTGCCAAGTTCCCCCTCGTTTCTCATTCGGATTATTTCGAGGGTATTTGCTTCAAAATGCATCCTGTAGCCTACCAACAGGTGTACATTTTCCTTTTTGCAGGCGGCTATCATTTCTCTTCCCTCTTTGGCGTTCAATCCCATGGGCTTCTCGCTAATTGCGTGCTTGCCTGCCTGAGCTACACGGATTACCTGATCTTTGTGGAGGGAATTAGGCGTTATGACGTAGACCGCATCAATATCCGGATTATCTTTAATAGCGTCAAAATTTTCGTAGTTATAGCAGTTTTTTTCAGGAATACCGTATTTGGATTGCCATTCGGTAATTTTCGACGGGGTTCCGCTGATCACGCCAACTAGTTTGGCTTTTTTGCAATCCTTCATTGCTTCAGCCACCCGGGTTCCATAGCTTCCCAAGCCCATAATGGCCACACGAAGCACAGGACCCCGGTAATCTGCCGAATCGGCCCAAAAGGGAACGTCTTTGGCCTTTAGGGAAGACACAAATGGAAGAGAAACGGCTGAAAGGGTAAGTTTTTGTAAAAAATTGCGTCTGGATTTCATAGGTGTTTTGGTTTGAGGTTAGTTTTAAGTCACTGATTTTGATCTGAGGATCATTGCTCACTGATAAATCTCTTACTCTCAATATATTAGTTTTTATTCAAATGATTAACTTCACCTGTCATTAAAATTTAGAAGAATCCCATTAGTATATGGAAAATATCCGCTATCAAATCGAGCATGAACTGTCTCTGGAAGAGTTTGTATCGGTATTGAACCGATCCACCCTGGGGGAAAGAAGACCCCTCGATAACGCTGATCGGCTAAAGGCCATGCTCCAACATGCCAATCTAATTGTAACTGCCCGCAATGGTGGCCTTTTAGTTGGTATTGCTAGGTCATTGTCCGACTTTAGCTTTTGTACCTATCTTTCCGACTTGGCGGTAGATGAAGCCTATCAGAAAAAGGGAATTGGTAAGATGCTGATAAGGGAGACGAAAAAGGCAGCTCCCTTGGCGAAATTGATTTTGTTGTCGGCTCCTAAGGCCATCGATTATTACCCCAAGATTGGAATGACGCGCCATGACCATTGCTACCTATTGGAGGATTTGGATAGGTTAACTTAGGCAGGAATAAGTCAGGATATCAATTGGTGTTGGCTTCTTTGGCCATGAGCTTTGGGACTGCATGCTTGGAGGGACTTCAGCCATCCTTAGATCCCTCGAATACAGGGCCTTTTAGTAAGTAACAATCGATCTCAGGTTACTACTACCCATTCCATATCTCGCATGATTTACTTTGGAAGTGATTTTAATTCGTTCATTATTTTTCAAACTGGTCGCTTTTACGAAAAAAACAGTACTGGATCAAGATCAAATGAATAGGGTGATTGAGAATTCAAATTATCTTTTGTTTAAAACCAAAGCCAACTTTCAATTAAAACTTATAGCCATATCCAAGACGGATGACTTGTGTTTCGTAATAATCCGTACTGGTATAACTGAAATTGTTCCCGTTAATTTTCTTCCTGATAACCATTGTATTCAAAAGGTCTGTGGCATTTACAAATAACTCACCCTTTCCATTTTGAATGGACCTTTTGACTCCCACGTCAAGTGAAAACCTGGAATCAATTGTTCCTTGAGGAATAATGTCCGGGGCTAGGTATATGGCAGTGACCTGGGCTTCGGTATTTTTGGCAAAGTTGAAGTTAGTGTTAAGCTTGATATTACCCGAATATATTTCCTGTTGGTCAGCTGTGAATGTGTTCTCTATCGGATATTGATTCAAAACGGTAAAAGCGTCAATCTGATTATAATACCCATTTAGATTCAGGTTCATATTTATTTTATCAGATAGTTCCTGACTAATCACAATTTCAACTCCTGTATTGGAGCTTTTTCCTGCGTTTTGGGAAATGGTATAGATCAGATTTGTTTCGTCAACGGTGGTGGCAATTCGTGTAATAGTGCCATCAGATAGGCGATGATAAACAGCACTGTAGAAATAGCCTTTATTCCATCCATTTTTAAACCCCAATTCAAAGCTATTGGTAAACTGAGGCTGTAATCCTGGATTACCCACTTTGATAATTTCTGCATCATCGTATTTCGGGAAAATACGAATGTCTACTTCATCCGGTCTATCTACCCTGCGGTTGTAAAATGCCGACACATTATTCCGATCATTTAGTTTATAGGTAATTCGAGTGGTTGGAAATGGCTGAAAATAGTCATACCCGTCACTTTGATACGTGTTGTGGTTGGGGTCTACTGCATACTGTAAATTGACATATTCAAGCCGTAGACCAATTTCCGCCTCCAGTCTTTTGACTTCGTAGGTATAATTACCATATAAGGCAGGAATAGTTTCCTTATAGGTAGCTTGACCATCTGCTCCTGTATCAAGTACGGAGTTTATTGCTGATGGGTTGAATTGCATATCTGTTGGAATGGTTCTTCTTCGAAATTTAATTCCTGTTTCTAAAAGACCATGCCTCATGGGTCTGGTATAGTCTAAGGTGAAATCTGCTACTTTCTGATCTGCTATCAGAAAGAAGGATTCCTCCGTGGCGAAAGAAGGGCGGGTATTGGTGAAAAAATATTTCTCATCTTCCCTATCAAATGTATAGTTGAAACCCACATTTAATTTATGGCCAGGCTGCTGAAATTTATGTTCATAGGCCACAGATGCCATCGCCGCAGTAAGTACTTCATCTTCCAAAAACTGCCATAGTCTGAGACTTTCGCCCGTGCTCGAATTGAAAAATGGCTGATCACCGTAATCCTTTATGGTTTCCTGGCTAAATAAACCTGAAATTGTCAGGGTACTATGGTCGTTTAAAAACCAATCTAAGCCTGCTTTGGAAGTGAAAAAGTTTGTGTCTCGATTCCTTTTTAACTGTTGATTGATTATTGTAACATCCGTATAGGTTCGCGTAACAAATTCATTTTTATTGAGCGTCTCCGTGTACAGGTTGTCGGCTTGAAGAAAGAAATTGACTTTCTTTTTTCTATAGTTTAATGAAACGGAAGGGTTGATTTTTGGTGTAGCCTGATATTGTGGACGTATCCCTGGAAGATTCTCTTTACGGACCCACAAGGCACCAAGACCTGTTGAAAAGCCTACCTTCCCATTGAAACCATTCTGATCTTCCTTTTTCAAAATGATGTTGATGATACCCGCATTTCCATTGGCGTCAAATTTTGCCGAAGGGTTGTTGATGATTTCAATTTTTTCCACAGCTGACGCAGGAATATTGTCTAATCCATTTTGATTGCCAAATCCTGTTATAGCGGATTGTTTTCCATCAATAAGTACCGTTACCTGGTTGTTGCCCCGGAGTTGGACTTGTCCGTCCTGAGTAGTTACGCCGGGAAGGTTGTTCATGGATTGCAGGACACTGCCACCACTTTGACTTACATTGTCATCCACGGCATAGATTTTTTTGTCCATCGCCCCAGATACAGCGTCTTGATTGGCTGTTACCTCCACGTCACTTAGCTGTTGTACACTTTCTTCAATCACAATAGTACCTATGTCAATGAACTCAGAATTAGAGCCAACAAAGAGAGGAGCTGTATATTTCGCATAGCCGATATAGGATACTTCCATGAGGTAATCGCCTGGCTCTACATCAGAGATCGTAAACAAGCCGTTATCATTGGAGATTGTTCCTGCCACAAAAGATAAATCACCAGCTTTTTTCAAAACTACATTTACAAAAGGTACCGTCTTATCCGAAACCTTGTCTTTGATAGTTCCTGAAATACTGACTGATGATTTCTGTGCTATCAGGCATACAGGCAATAGCATGAAGCACAAAAAAATAATTGGATTAATCTTGGACATTTTCTTCATTTTAATAATATTGTTGCTGTCAAATTGCTTTCTTCGTATCAAGGACTTAATTCGTGCCGCTAACTCTGCCTGATGAAATGGTTTCGCCAGGTAATCATCTGCCCCC
>JBBQXZ010000303.1:0-5833 GCA_038209145.1 Cytophagales bacterium
GTGTTGAATGTGGGTGAGGGGGCTGTTTTGAGGATTTCCTTTATCGGCTACACGGCTCAAAGAGTCACGGTATCCAACCAATCTAGCATCGATGTTGTCCTTTCAGAAGATGTATCTTCCTTAGAGGAAGTGGTGGTCGTAGGTTATGGAACCGTAAAGAAAAGTGACTTGACAGGTTCCGTTTCCCAGGTAAAAGCAGCTGAAATCAACGCCTTTCCCACTTCTAACATTTTGCAGGCACTTTCTGGAAGGGCTGCCGGTGTTCAGGTCATTCAAAACAATGGTGCACCGGGTGGTGGTATCAGTGTACGGATTCGGGGTACAAATTCCATTCAGGGAGGAAACGAGCCACTTTATGTCATAGATGGTTTCCCCTTTTCGGGAAATCCAACCAACCTGAACAATTTTGACATTGAAAGTATAGAGGTTTTGAAAGATGCTTCCGCAACGGCCATTTATGGGTCAAGGGGAGCTAACGGGGTTGTATTAATTACAACCAAACAAGGTAAGGAAGGAGTTACCACTGTTGACTTTGAGACGAGCTACAGCATTCAGAACATCCGCAAAAAATTGGATTTGATGAACGGTAGGGAATATGCGGAGCTTCAAAACTTGCAAGCGGCCAATGACAATTTAAATCCCTATTTTACCCAAGCACAAATTGACAGTTTCGGAGAGGGATTTGACTGGCAAGATTTGATTTTTCAACAGGCCCCAATACTTTCAAGTTCCTTAAATGTAAGCGGAGGCAACAATAAAACGCAATATTCGATCTCGGGTAGTTTCTTTGGCCAAGATGGAATTATTAAGGGGAGCGATTACAACCGGTATTCCATCCGCACCAATATTAACCATTCAATAAGTGACAAAGTCAGACTTACTTTTTCAAACACGTTGACTCATCTAAATACGGAAAGAAGAGATAGCGGGGGAGGATCAAGAGGCAGTTCCATGATTGGCTCCGCTATTTCTGCAGCACCGATTTCTTCCCCTTTCAATGATGACGGAAGTTACAGGGTCTTGGGAAATGAATTTCCTTTTGTTGCTGTGGATGTAATTAACCCGCTGAATTTCATCAATGAGCAAACTAGCGAAACCAAGGCCAATGTAGTATTGACCAATATGGCGTTTATTTACAACCCCATTAAGGACTTGACATTGAAAATTTCAGGAGGAATTGAAAATAGGGATGACAGAAACGATTCGTATACCACCCGAAACTATTTCAATTCACCCGGAAGAGCCAGTGTAAGTACATCTCAATTTAGAAGTTTGTTAAGTGAAAATACCCTTTCTTACAATAAGACCATTGGCACCAAGCATCAACTTACCGCACTTGCAGGAATTACTTATCAGGATTTTCTGACCACAAGCTTAAGTGGCAGTGGAGTTGGATTTCTAAGTGATGCGTTTGAAACCTACAGCTTGGCGGCGTCAGCAACGCCCGGCATTCCTTCCTCCGGTTATGCCAAAGCAGTACTGTTATCCTACCTGGGCAGGATCAATTACTCCTTTGACGGCAGGTACCTGTTTACAGCAAGTTTCAGGTCTGATGGTTCTTCCAGGTATAGCGAAAACAATAAATGGGGGTATTTCCCTTCCGGAGCTTTCGCCTGGAGGATTTCAGATGAAAATTTCTTCCCAGACAATTCCGTTCTTTCAGACATGAAATTCAGGACTAGTTGGGGGATGACCGGAAGTCAGGCGATTGATCCCTATGCCACTTTGAATCAGCTGAGTCCAGGAAATACGATATTTGAGAATCGGATGTTTAACACCTTTGCTCCAAATACGGTACTTCCAGGAGATTTAAAATGGGAAACAACGGAGCAGATTAATGTAGGCTTAGATATGGGTTTTTGGCAAGATAGAGTGGTTTTTAATGTGGATTATTACATCAAAAACACCAGGGATTTGCTCAATACTGTCCGTTTACCAAGTTCATTGGGTTTTACCACGACGATACAGAACATAGGAGCCGTACAGAATAAAGGGATAGAATTCAGCGCAGATGCAAAAGTTCTAACGGGGGCATTTAAGTGGGGCATTTTTGGGAATATTGCATTCAACCGAAACAAGGTCGTAAGCCTGAACAACGGAGAAGATATTTTGGGGGCATTTGTCAACGTACTCGTCGTTGGAGACAATGTGACCATCCTACGAGAAGGCAGACCAATCGGCCAGTTTTGGGGATTTGTTGAAAATGGATATTTGGAAAATGGGCAAATCCGTTTCAAAGACTTGAACGAAGATGGCACCATCAATAACAGCGACAAAACGTATATTGGCGATCCAAATCCCAAATTTATTTATGGGCTTAATTCTACCATGAATTACAAGAATTTTGAGTTCAGCATGTTTGTCCAGGGGTCCTACGGAAATGACATATTCAATGTAAGTTCCATACCCAGTACCTTGGATTTTGGGCAGGGACTAAATATGCCAAGAGATGTTTTCTACGATCATTGGACACCCGAAAACCCCAACGCCAAGTATCCCCGGATAAGCAGAAGCACTTCTGCCCGGATCTCCGATAGATTTATCGAGAATGGTTCATTTCTGAGGTTTAGAAATATCCAGCTAGCATACCAGGTTCCAATGGGTATTTTCAATGCCATTTGGTTTAAAAGTGCCCAAATTTATGCAAGTGCCCAAAATTACATCACCCTCACAAACTATTCATGGTGGGATCCGGAAGTCAACTCAAGGGGTGCTGGGACGCAGCAGGGGATTGACCACTACAGTTACCCCATTCCCAAGTCACTCACCGTTGGATTTAGGTTAGGGTTTTAAAAAATTTAAGTGATAAAAAGATGAAAAATTTCATAAAAATAATACTGATATTTCCCGCAACTGCCTGGATGCTAGTGGGCTGTGAAGGATTATTGATAGAAGAACCAAAAACCGTGGCTGCCGAAACATTCTATAATACGGCAGAAGAAGTGGAAACGGCGGTTAATGCCATTTATTCCCCTTTAAGAGCTACAAGAGCCGAGCAAATTGTCGTTTTGGACGCCCATACCGACTGGGGATATGGCCGGGGAAGCCGGGCGCAGTACAATGATTTTGCCGGGTTAAATGCAACGAATATCAATACGGCAGGAGCAAGGTGGAATTCATTCTACCAAGCGATCAGAAACGCAAATTTGGTAATATTTAACACGCCAAATGGGTCTAACATCAGTCAGGAGAACATCAACTATAATCTTGGCGAAGCCAGGTTTCTCCGGGCATTGAGTTACTTTGACCTGGTTCGGAACTGGGGAGGTGTTCCCTTGAGGACGGAGGATAATATGCGGGACATTAATCTTCCACGAAGTTCCGCAGAGCAGGTCTATGAGCTGATTTTGAGCGATCTGCTATTTGCGGAGGCTAATCTAAGAGAAACCCCCAAACACATCGGAAGGCCAACAACTTATGCGGCAAAGACCATGCTTGCAGATGTTTATCTCCAGTTGGATAGGTATCAGGAGGCGGCTCAAAGGGCCGTAGAGGTTATTCAATCCGGCAAATATTCGCTTGTGCAGGTCAGTAACGTAGCGGATTATCAGCAGAAACTATTCGGACCTGAATTGATTACGTCTTCGGAAGAAATATTCTATTTTAAATATGCCAGGGAGATTGGACAGGGTAATTTCATACTTTGGATACTCAATCACCCCAGCACCAACATGTTTAATTTCGGAGGAGCTTATGCGCATTACAGTGATGCCACCAATCCGTTTTACACGGAATGGGATGATGCGGATATCAGAAAGAAGTTCTGGGATAAGATCAATTTTGGATTAGGCCCAAATACCCTGGTTAGTAGAAAATATACAGACCGAGTTGCTATTTCCCAGAATGGTGCCGGAAATGACCTACCCATCTATCGGTATGCCGAAGTTTTGTTGCTATTTGCCGAAGCTACTGCTCGGCAGTCCAGCACGGTGACCGCTGACGCTGTAAATGCCCTCAACCAAGTAAAAAGAAGGGCCTATGGCTACCCTGCTGGAACAACTTCGCCTGTAGATTTTGAATTTTCCGCTGGTCAGACCACTGAATTTTTGGATGCGGTTCTCCAAGAAAGGGCATATGAATTTCAGTTTGAAGGGAAAAGATGGTTGGATCTGAAAAGAACAGGAAGAGCACAGGAGTTTTTGACGAAAAATAAAAATATAACCATTGCCCAGTCTCATTACCTATGGCCAATCCCACTGGATGAAATCAACTTCAATGGAGCCATTGATCCCACCACGGACCAAAATCCAGGTTACTAGTTGTTAAAGACCTGCCAGGTCTTTGTTACATAAATCCATTAGAATATGAAAAGAAGAGAAATGATCACAAGCATGGGCGCCCTGACATTGGGGTTGACTGGTGCTTCATTTGCAAATAATGATATCTATGCAGCACCTTATTCCTTGAAGAGAAAAAACCTCGAAACTGACGTGCTGGTAGTAGGAGGGGGTACAGCTGGCGTGGTCGCTGCCATACAGGCAGGAAGAGCTGGACAGCGGGTAACACTGATAGAATGTGCCAGCCAACTGGGAGGAACTACCACCACAGCTGGAGTGGCTTATCCGGGAATATTTTTTGCCTGGGGAAAACAGATCATCAGCGGTATCGGATGGGAAATGGTTCAGGAAGCGGTTGCCATAAACGGAGATTCACTCCCCAATTTCTCCATTCCACACGGGAGACAACACTGGATGCATCAGGTACGGCTTAACGCTGCTTTGTATGCGATAATTATTGAACAAAAATGCCTTGAGGCAGGGGTTAACATCCGGTTTTATGAAACACCTACCAAAATTAACTTCCAAAATGGCTTTTGGCACGTAGAAACCATCGGCAAGGGGATCCATGCTGAAATAAAGTGCAAACAAATTATTGACTGTTCGGGCAATGCTTACGCGGCCTCAATGGCAGGTTATCCTGTTCTAAAAGAGGCAGAATCTCAGCCTGGAACGCTTATTTTCACCATTGGAGGGTATGACTTTGAATCATTGGATTTGGAATTCATCAAAGGAGAGTACGAGAAAGCCATTGCTTCCGGGGAGCTGGTACGGGCCGAATTTAGGGGAAACATTGTCGGTCTGCTAAAGACCAAGGGGGACAATATCCAGCATGTGGCCGGGGCAGATGCTACCACATCTGAAACACATTCCCTTGCAAATATTCAAGGAAGGGAATCCCTGTTGAAACACTTGAAGTTTCTGAAGCGTATGCCCGGGTGCGAGGAAATCAAAATAGTGGATATGAAAACGGAAACAGGGGTAAGGGAAACCTATCGGATAGACGGTGAATATCAGATTACCCACGGGGACTATGTGACTGGAAAATTATTTCCGGATGCAGTTTCTTATTCCTATTACCCCATTGACCTGCATATCATAGAGCATGGGGTGACGCCAAAGCATTTGACAGAAGGAGTTGTAGCTACTGTTCCCCTCAGGTCCTTAATTCCCAAAAACAGTCAAAACTTTCTGGTAGCCGGGAGGTGTCTGAGCAGTGATCGTTTGGCCAATTCGGCGCTAAGGGTGCAGGCATCCTGTATGGGAATGGGCCAAGCTGCAGGTGCGGTAGCTAGCTTGGCGATAACCCAAAACAAGCAGCCCAAGGATGTTTCTATTTCGGATATCCATCAATTGATAGAAGACCACGGAGGTATCGTTCCGAGGGGATAAGCGGTGCGAATTATAATGTATAGATAATGCAGGAAGTTGGATTGCACTCTTGGTTAATAGGATGTTTTTGGATGATATTGGGGATCCTTCAGGGTGACGGAAAAATCGTTTACTTAAATCAAAAAACGATCGATTTGCCCGTAAAGCAAGTAAACCTGAGAGTC
>JBBQXZ010000304.1:0-5829 GCA_038209145.1 Cytophagales bacterium
CAATGGCACCGAGATTGGCCCTTCGCTCGTTTTACCTGTGAGGCGTGGTCAACGTCTAAATCTCAGTACAGAATACTTTTACGAAGAAAATGCTCCAGGCACTGCCTATGATAATCTCGGTTTCTTTGTCAACGAGATTCTCATCTCCTTAGCCGCAAGCGGCGCGGGAGTGTTAAACCTTCAGGAAAGCCAATTGATTGGCATTGCCGCTGGAGATCCTGCTTACGCACAAGCTATTACGAATTTGCTTAACTCAGAGTTCGATAATTCGGACATTACGCGACCACATGCCTACTTGGTGTGGATGATGGAAGCCTGCCCAGAGCGAAGCCGAAGGGATAACAATATGACCCTCGATCCAGCATCATCTGGAGCGGCGAAGGTTCAGAATCCAAATGCCTTGGAGACTATTTTGCGCAATGCTATTCCAGTAGCTAAAGATGGGTATTGTCATGTTTATCTCTCCAATGGTAGTGCGGCAGCCGTTAATTTCGATAATTTCAACGTCGCCAGGGTACAAGGAAAGGTACGTCAAATCAATGACTACGGCTCACCCAGCGCTGGAGCTACGGCTATCGCGTATGGAATGCCCATTTATGGGATCAATGGCGATCACGACGATTACTTAAACAAATATACCGGCAAAGAATACCAAACAGGCGAGTTTGACCCAAGTATCTCACAAGGCTTGGAAATGTTTGATTTTGGCAGCCGCCTTTATGATGCGCAGCTTGGAAGATGGCATGCGCCAGACTCCGCAGAGCAGTTCAGCAATCCGTATTTAGCCATTGGAAATAATCCAGTGATGTATGTAGATCCGGATGGGGAGTTTATTATGGCGTTGGTAGTCCCGATAGTATCATTCGCACTTATGTATGCCGCCGAAGCGACAAGTAATTTGATCCAAGGTAATGCCGATATTGGGTGTAATTCTTTGAGACAAGCATCGCGTAGCTGGAACGGACTAAATAATGCTTTACAATTTCAATTCGAAGCAGGTAGAAACACAACATTCGCTATTGGACTAAGCCCACTTACAATGGCAATTAATCTTTCGGCTTTTTACCAAGATGGAGATGTGTCAACATCCGCTACAATAGGATTAGGAGCAGGTGGCTGGCAAGCCGGTGGAGGAGTCAACTTCTCTCAAGGAGATTATAGTGTGAGTTTAGGGATAGGCTTTGGCAATAATCATTGGGGTGTGGGTTTTGACGCGAAGGTTGATGGTTTTGGTGCTGGCTATTCTGTAACTCATTATGGCGATGCCGTGAATCCGATAAGCGGAACATCCGATCCACAAACCTTGGGGGGCGCGAATATTCATCTGCAAGATGTCAGCTTGAGAATTGAAAATGATTTCTTGGTGAAAGGAAATCAGGATAGATACCGATCCAATGCAATAGCAATAAGCTATAAACAGTTTTCCATTGGAACTTATTTATATAATAATGACCCAGAAAATAATGGTGCAGAATCATTAGATGATATAAAAAGCCCAATTTGGGGCTGTAATAGGGCAACAAAAGATGGTACACCCTTAGGTGGATGGGTATCAGGAAAAACATATATCGCACCTTTATATATTGGGTATAATTTTGGAAATCAAACATATCGAGTTGGATTCAGTCATCAAGTCTTTCAAGATTTTACGCAGAATGGGGTTCATAAATGGTTTCTCCCAGGTCGTTCGCATTATTTTGCTGATTATTCAGAGTTTAAAACAGGATTCTACTCTTTCACCGGTTGGTCTAATACGTTTTCTATATGGGGGAGATAAGTTCAAATGCGTTTTGTTTAGTTCTGTTTTTAGGCATTCTCATAATCTTTGAATCTTGCTATACCATTAGCTATTCAGTCGCTAAGGAAAGGGGATTTAGTCAATGTTATAACCCGAAAGTCAATGCAGATAATCCCAAATTAAGTTATAATGGCTATTATCAGTATAAAACGACTGTTCTAGATTCATTTACACAGATTAAAGGCAGTAGGGACTATTATCTCTTTTTCAAAAAGGACGGGTTGGTACTTCAAGTAGCGACAGAAAATCAGTTAAGGTTTTTGCAGAAGAATGACCAATGGGAAAGTAAAGGATTGCAAAATGGTATTTACGAAATTATAGATGATACTCTTTATATCGAGAATTTACGCATTGGTTCAACAACTGCGGGTTGCGCTCTATGGAAACTTAAAATACTTAATGATAAGTCGCTCGAGATTTTGCAATACCGCAATTGTGACAGTCCAAATGAACCATTGCTTTACCAAAACGGTGTGTCACGAAGCCTTGCAACATTTGTTGAATCAGATACCCTTCCTGACTTTAATGAGATATGGGCTTTGAAAAAGAAATGGTTTTGGTGTGATGAAAAAGATTTTAAAAATTGGAAGTTGTCCCAGTGATGTATAGCTTTAGTTTTAAATTTCTTAGCGCAGGGCTCCTGCAGTAGTTTGGTATTTTGAAGGACAGTATTCTTGGTTATACTTTAGAGCAAAATCAATATTCTCTTCCATTTGAAATTCTTCCAAACTTTACAAACGGACTTTGGACTTGGCAAAGTAATATCCAATCGGCGATATGAGTAAGCTCTTGATTTCGATCTTATTCTGTTCAACATCCATTCTTGTCTCTTGTGGTATAGTACTCTCCTAAACTAGGACAACGGATTAAAGTGTAATTTAACAGTTGAAATATTAAAAGGACAAGAAGAAAATTCAGTGCAGTCTTCAAGGCAATAGTGGTTTTAGAAGCTTTGAAAGAGCAAATGACAGCCCAGGAACTGTCAAGAAAATACGCGGTTCATGCGAACCATATCTCCACCTGGAAAACCGAATTCAGTTTAATGCACCTGCCTTTTAGTCAAAAAAGCATCTATAAAAGTCTTGATCAGGTGCTTATCTTCTTTGTTGAGCTTTTCCACTTGTTTAAATTGGTTGAGCAGTTCTTTATCGGTGAGCTGGGCGGAAACCATTTCGTCAGAGCTTCCTTGCATTAAGAAGTCTGTGGTAGTGTCCAGGGCATTGGCTAGCTTCAATAATGCCCTTTGGCAGAAAGAATATAGAACACCTCGTCTGAAACTTCGAAAACAAGACGGTGCTCTTTATTGATGCGGCGCGACCAATAGCCCGAAAGGTCATGCTTCAAGGCTTCGGGCTTTCCAGTACCTGTAAAAGGGTGCTCAGCAAGTTCGTCTAGGAGTTTAAGCAGTTTATTGAGAACCGCTTTGTTGCCTGCCTTTTTGTGACTTTCAATATCTGCCTTGGCTCTGTCAGTGAAATCGAGATTGTAGCCCATTTACAAGCCTAAAAACGCCTTCAGGTCTTCTTTTCGTACCCGTGTTGTTTTACCTTCTTTCACCTGCTGTCGGCTTTCATTAATTTTTGCGACAAAATCAGGATCGTAAGGTTTTTCCCGCGCAATTTCAAACTTCATTTTTAGCGCCTTGACAAATGCTTTCAAAGCATTTTCCTGTTCGGTGGTTTCGGGATGTATAATAAAAGTGTTCTCTGATTTCATTTGGCATTTAAATTTAATTCGTTGCTCTAATAGCAAATTTAAGCGTTTTCGGTTAGAGTGGCATTGCTGACCAGTGAATGATCATCATGGTATTCCAAGCTTAAGGAAATAAAACTTGTTTTTGGACTGAAAGAAAAATGGGAGAATCTTTTATCTTACGCGAAGAATGGGATGTCCACAACTGACATATTACGAAACACCCGCTACACCGCTACGGGTACTGCCTGACAATGAAGAAATAACGGTCGTTGTGGTCTATAGCATCCGGTACAATAATGAGAAAGTCATACCGGGGTGGGTGTTGCCTGACCCTGCTGAGCAGTTCTCAAATCCTTACCTCGGGATGGGGAATAATCCTGTGATGTATGTGGATCCGGATGGGGAGTTTGTATTCGTACCAGTATTAGTTGCTATGGCATACGGTGCCTTAATTGGCGCTGGAACTTCTGCTGCTATTTATTCGGCTCAAGCTGGATTAAACGGATCATGGAACTGGAATGACTTTGGAAAAACAGCAGCAATTGGAGCCGTTGGCGGCGCGCTTGGTGGGGGTCTGGGTAATGTCGGTGCCCAACTTGCTCAAGGGGGTATGGCCTTTGGCCAAAGTTTGGGATATAATGTGCTTTCAAATGTTGCAAGTAATTCAGCTACAACTTTGGCCTTTGGTGGTGACATTACTGTAGGTGGTGTGGTTGGAATGGCTGTTGGGGGCGCTATAGGAGCGGGAATTGGGAATTTCCAAGGGGTCTCTGGAAGTGCTATTAAGAATATAGGTGCAGAATTAGGTTTTGGCGCATTCAAAGGAGCTGTTGAGGGAGCATATGGCGGAATGATCGGTGCAGCTATAGATGGAACAGATCCTGGGCAAGGATTTATCAATGGGGCTCGCAATGGCGCAATTGCAGGTGCAACCCTTGCTGGGTTAAATATTGCTACGATGGGAGCAGCTTACAAACCTGATCGTGAGTATGGCGATTTTGGAAATGAAAGTCCTGTTTATCGAAGGGGAACTTTTATCACACGAGCTCTTTCTCCAGGGGGTGGTATAGCTTTGGGCAGAAACTTAGTAGTAAATAGCTTGACTGGAAAGGAGAAATTTTTACCTCCGGGCTTCGATTATGAAGATTATAACGAATATCTAAGAGCTCATGAAACAGGTCATTTTGCACAACAGAGAGAAATGGGGTTTGCAAACTTTTATGCCCGAACATCCGTGGAGTATGGAAGAAATTTGGGGAGTATAAGAGTTGTTTACGGTACGCCAGGAACCTTGGAATATGGCGCGGACAGATACGCGTTGAACAGAATTGGATACTACTATTATAATGGCACACGTTACACAAGATGATGCAAAGCCTAAAAAGTATATTTTCTACCTACCAGCTGTCCTTTTTTGTGATGCTTTTAACGATGGTAGTCCTATCCAGTTGTGATGTTTTGGGTGTAATCCAGTTTGAGAATAAATCAGAGACTAAAGCCACCTATCGAATTTATAGTATTACAAAGGAGTTGCAGGACACTACTGAAATCAATTTGGAAGGAAGGAATGGTAAAAACACGAGTGGAATTATTTTTGGGTTTGGTCATACATGGACTGACGAAACAATACGAAACTATGTAGACTCTATTCAAAAAATTGAGATTCTCACCGCTACAGATACGGTAGTTATGCGAGATAAAGACTCGATGTTTGATTATCTAAAGAAAAGACGAAAAGGGTTGTTTAAAGAACGGATCAACATTGTTTTAAGATAAAAACTTACGCCAGCTTCTCAGTCAACTGATTGCTCTGTGCATCTTTGAGCATCAGGTCGAGCATGTACAAAATCCTGTCCTTTTGTATTGGGTTAACGTGCTGTAGCACTTCCAGCCGGTAGATCATTTTTTTGTCCTTTACCAAAACCGTGGTATCGCCTACGAGATAATCGAGCGACACGCCCAAGGCTTCGGCTATTTTCTTGGCAATATCTACCGAAGGCGTTCTTTCGCTGCGCTCATATCGTCCAATAATGGCCGCAGAAGTTCCGATCTGTTCGGCCAGTACTTCGCGCTTCATGCCTTTTTCTTCTCGGACTTCTTTTAATCGTGTTCCAAAATCTGTACCCATAATGTGCCTGTAATTACCGTTATGCGAAGGAATGTACAAATTTATCTTATCATTCGGTAATAAACAAACCCGCTCCGCCGCATTTGCAATGCTGCGGAACTTAAAACGCATTATTCCATTTCACAAGAAAGAAGCCAGCAATAGTCTTTTGATTTTACTAACTTAGAGCCTGTGAAACAAGGGGATAAATCTAATATTAAAGAAAACA
>JBBQXZ010000305.1:0-5825 GCA_038209145.1 Cytophagales bacterium
AAAAACCCAAAATATATCAAATACGGATCAATGACCGGCTTCATTTTGGTCAGCATCAACTTGGCTTCCCGCTCGGTAATGCTTTTCCCCATATGCCTCGCCCACGCCTTATTATATATAGTCATAAAATATTCAGGAAATTTTTCCCAAAGTTCTTTCCCTTCCAAATGCCTGAATTCATAATCGGGGTTCGCTAATATCGTCTTGGAACGTTCGATCATCTTGGGATCAATCCCCGTTCCCCGAACCGGACGCATATAGGTATATTGTTTAAAATAAAGTTGAAAGCCATAAGCCTCAAAGAATTCCTGGTAATAGGGAAAATTCCAGGGCATGTTGTAATTGGGCGGTGTAAACCCATCCACCAAAAGGCCCCACCACTTATCCCGCTCCCCAAAGTTGACCGGCCCGTCCATTGCCTCCATACCATGCTCTTGCAGCCAGTCTTTGGCAGCATCTATAAGCTTAAAGGCGGCTGATTTATCTTGTATGCATTCGAAAAAGCCCATGCCACCTGTTGGCTGCTTCTCTTTCCACTTGGGATTTACAAATGCCGCATTTCTTCCTATGGTTTTTCCTGACTCATCAACGAGTAACCACCTGATAGCTTTCCCACCTGATTTATACAGTTTATTTTTTGTGGGGTCAAAAATTCCATCTATGTCCCCATCCAAAGGACGGATCCAGTTTTTTTCTTCCCGGTAAAGCCTTACAGCCATATTCAAAAATTCCTTTCGGTGTGCGTCGGTCGTTACTTCAATTAGTTTCATTTGGAAAATTTTGCCTTTGAAAGCTTAAAAGTACACTGTGTCATTTAAAAGAAAAAGCCCGGAAGAGCTAATTCCGGACTTTTCGTAGTTGATCCATCATGGAACGGATATAAATATACTTAGACCACATCACCATAAAGGTCAAACTCCGTAGCATCTGTGATTTTTACCTGTACAAAATCACCTACCCTGCAATAAAATTTCTTGGCATCAATCAATACCTCATTGTCCACCTCCACAGAGTCAAATTCAGTGCGACCGACAAAATGTCCGCTTTCTTTTTTATCTATCAATACCTTATATGTTTTACCAATTTTTTCCTGATTGATTTCAAAGGAAATCTGCTCTTGAAGTGCCATCAACTGATTGGCCCGATCTTGCTTTACCTCTGCGGGAACATGGTCTTCCAGCTGGTGGGCGTGGGTGTCTTCCTCATGGGAATATGTAAATACGCCCATGCGCTCAAAGCGCATGCGTGCCACAAAGTCCATCATCTCCTGAAATTCCGGTACATTTTCCCCGGGATGCCCTGCTATCAGGGTGGTGCGGATGGCTATTTCCGGTATTTTCTCCCGAATCCTTTCAATCAGTTCTTCCTGCTTTTCCCTACTTGTACCCCTTCGCATGATTTTCAAAACTTCCGAAGATCCGTGCTGGAGGGGAATATCCAGGTAGTTACAGATATTGCTACGCTCAGCCATCACATCTATCACCTCCATCGGAAATCCGGTGGGATACGCATAATGAAGCCGTATCCAGTCGATGCCAGGCACATCGGAAAGGGCCCGCAATAAGTCCGGCAACTGCCTTTTCTTATATAAATCCAAGCCATAGTAGGTCAAATCCTGAGCAATCAACAAGAGTTCCTTTGTTCCTTGGGATGCCTTATGCTTCGCCTCTTTGACCAATTCTTCGATGGGCCTGGATTGGTGCCCACCCCGCATCAGCGGAATGGCACAGAAAGAACAGGGGCGATCACAGCCCTCGGAAATCTTCATATAGGCATAATGCGCCGCATGGCTCAGGAGCCTTTCTCCCACCAACTCATGCTTGTAATCTGCCTTGAATTTTTTCAGCAGGGCAGGCAATTCCCGGGTTCCGAAAAAGGCATCTACCTGGGGGATCTCCGTTTCCAGGTCATCCCTGTAGCGCTGGGAGAGGCAACCGGTCACATACACCTTATCCACAAGTCCCCGGTCCTTGGCCTCGGCATATTGAAGGATGGTATTGATGGATTCCTGCTTGGCATTGTCAATAAAGCCGCATGTATTGATGATGACAATATTGTTGTCCTTACCTTTGGACTCATGATGGGCATCGATACCGTTTCCCCGAAGCTGGCTCAGGAGCACTTCGGAGTCCACGAGGTTTTTGGAACAGCCCATGGTAATGATATTGACTTTATCTTTTTTTAACGTTCTCGCTTTCAATAGATTCTAATTTGGTGCAAAAGTACGAAAAAATAAACGAAGAGGCATGGATACCTGAAATAGTTCCTCCATGTTACTGGAATATTATGGGCGGGCTCCAAAAGGCCAGTTTATATAAAGTAAGCTTAACGGGCATCGCAGTATGGTTGGGGAAAAATCAACGTACTTTTGAGGGAGTAATACAGCAACAATTTTTATACTCCTTGCATCATTTTTAAAGCAGCGCCGATGGGAATCGGCGCTTTTTTTATTCCCTAGAAAATCTCATTTCCATATAAATAGCCCAAATGGGAGTAAAAAAGTATACACATTGAATAAACTCGTCAAATATAAACTGCACAATGAACTCCTATACCGTTCTCTTAGTGGCTTTGGTCTTGATAGCCAATCCTGTTACTGGCCAAAATAAGGTGTCATCAACCACTTTTTCCCAAACGATTAAAACCGATATTGTCTTGCCTGAGGAGGCGGACAAACATATTATTGACTTGGTAGCAAACCGTGATAACGTTGATGTCATTACCTCCAATGGCATATTTTCATATGACAGAAACCAATGGAGCAAAAAGCTTATTAAAGCAGGTGTTACCAGCAGTGCATTGGACCCAACTAATCAAATTTGGATCGCTTCTTCTACTGGCATAGAAACAGCCCGGGGATCTAAAATCCCCAATCCTCCCTTGTCCAATGGTGAGGCTGTTCGCTGTATGCTTTGGGAAAATGCCAATATACTCCATATTGGGACAACTCAAGGACTATATACCTGGACAGGAACTTGGGTAAAAGAAAAATTCCCCTCCCCAATGGTGATCAACGACATAGCTTATGATGCCAAAGGCAAACTATGGCTTGCAACCTTATCCGGTCTTTGGGTAAAGGAGGGCAACAGATGGATTGAATTGCACGAAAACGTAATGGCCGTGGGCCATGAAGGAAAATATTATGCCTTACAGACGGATAATGAAGGAAAGGATATCTATTTCAGTTCCCAGTGGGCAGTTGGTCGAATTGCAGACAACGGGGATCACTGGGTTTCACGGGGAAATGACGGACTTCCTTTTGGCCCGGTAACCGAAATCCAAACAGAGGGAATTAATAAATGGATGGGAACGGATAAAGGAGGCAGCTTATTTGATGGCGATGGTTGGCATTATTTTGCGGGAAAAAGGTGGTTGCCGGATGATCGTGTGACGGCCATACTGCCAATAAGCTCCAACAAAGTATGGATAGGCACCCAAGAAGGTATCTCAGAAATCAGTAAGGTAGACATGTCACTGGAAAGCAAAGCAGATTATATTGAAAAAATTATCGAAGAAAGACATAACCGACTGGGGCTGATAAACCGGTCAAAGCTCCTAACCCCTGGGGATCTATCGAGCAGCTATTCGGATAATGAAGACAACGATGGATTATGGACCGCCTGTTACCTGATTGCGCAATGTTACCGGTATGCCGTTACCAATAGTGAGGATGCAAAGCAAAAAGCAACCCAAACCTACGCCGCTTTGGCACGGTTGGAAAGTGTGACCGGGATCCCCGGATATCCAGCCCGTTCCTATGCCCGGGCGGAAGACAAGATTACCCCTTCCCGCTCACCCCATCCCAAGGTATGGCACCCTTCTCCGGATGGCGAGTGGCAATGGCTGGACGATACCAGCTCCGACGAGATTACCGGACACATCTATTCGCTTTCCCTATACCATGATTTGGTGGCAGATAAGGAGGAAAAAGTCGAGGTAGTAAGCCTCATCGATCGCATCGTTACCAATATCATTGACAATGAGTTTCACCTGATCGATTTTGACGGGTTGCCTACCCGATGGGGAATTTGGCATCCGGATTCTCTAAACCACTCTTCAGACTGGATTTACGAGCGTGGATTAAATTCGCTTCAACTGTTGTCTTTCCTAAAAACGGCCCACCACTTTACCCAAAAACCAATCTACGAACAGGTATATCGCAACATGGTGGATACGCATGGGTATCTGGAAAATGCCCGTTACGCCAAGATGATGCCCCCTTTTGATATCAGCCATTCCGACGATATTCTTAATTTCCTACCTTATTATAACTTGCTCACCTATTTGCCCGAAGATAACCCCGACCGGGATGTTTTTGCGAAAAGTCTGAAAAGAACCTGGGAAGCCGTGCAATCGGATCGTATGCCCATTTGGAATATTTTTGCAAGTGCGCTGTTGGAAAAAAATTATGACTTGGATATTGCCCTGGAGGAAATTCAACAGTTCCCCGTGGATTTGATAAACTGGAGGATGGAAAACAGCCATCGCTGGGATCTTCGGAAGGACTTCCTACCGCATCGGACGCTAAAAAACCAAGCGGATAAAGCCATTCCAAGTCCGGAGGGCAACATTTCCCGATGGAACACCAATCCCAAACTGATGGATGTGGGAGAAGGAGGGACAACGGAGGACAGCGGTACGTATTTTCTGGTAGGCTACTGGATGGGCAGGTATTTTGGCTACTGGGAGTGAAATACCTTAAACCAATTCTGATTGGAAGTTAGGGTAAGTTTTCCATCTTAAACCCTATCGTTTTAACATTTTCATTTTGTAGAAAGTTACAAACTCCTCTTCCACGCCCCAAAATTCCTGGTTTTTTATGACCAAAATTTCTCCCAGATTATTGATAACCGGTGTCAAGTGTATTCCTTCCGGTAGGGGAAGGTCTTTGCGTAGGAGCTGGTGATCCCGGCTAAATACAGCTAAATACCGGGGAATTCCCTGAATAAGTTTTCCCCACTCCTCACTATTTTCGGGGTTATACTGCATGGCTACTTCTTCTTTGACACCCTTGGTATACACCACAAAGATCAACCCGTCATGTGTATACAACTGTTCAATTTTACCAAAAACATTGAATCGGTTAGCCTCCTGCATCCCCATAATATTATTTAGGGGTACTCCCTTTATATCCACAGCATCATCAACCAAAAGATCTATTGTCCGGCTATATTCAAGCTCGTCCCCATTTTCAATATATACATGATATTTTCTTTCAGCCATTAATGACCAGCCACTCATCCCCGTCTTTTATCATAATCGGAAACATCCAGTGATAGAAATTGCCGTCTTCGTATAATGTGTTGGGTGGAAAAAACAAGGTTTGATGAATGCTGCCAGTCAGCGTATCCAACACCTCAATCAATGGACTTTTATATATCCTTTTAAACATTTCTGCTTGATTTTGCCAATCGAACACACCACGTTCTGGTCGGTAATAGGCCAGTTTATCACCTAATCGACGAACAGGAAAATTCAACCCATTGATAAAAAAGTAGTCCTTAGGAATAGTAATGCGTTTACCTAAGGTACCATTAGCATTAAAAACAGTAATGCCCTTCTCTGTATCCATCACCGCAACTTTTCCCTCAACGAAACCCAATCCTAATGTCCATCCGACCGCATCCGGTCCATCTTTCTGAAAAGTGAACTGTTCGCTTATTTTGCCGGTATCATCGAACAGTACGATTTCATCGGTGCTGTTGTTTCTGCTCAGGTACAATCCGGAAGTGGGATCATGGTCCATTACAAAAAGATTTCCCAGGTAGTCTATCCGAATGGAATCTACCACAGATACTTCGAAACTATCCGTATCCATGGAATCT
>JBBQXZ010000306.1:0-5824 GCA_038209145.1 Cytophagales bacterium
GGAAATATTGGATTATAAATAAATGGTCCACCTGACATATTACCGTCCACCACTATTTCAAAAATATCATTCAGGTATCCCGTTGGATTAAACCGTTCAAAATCCCAGAAGTCATCGTACGCCTCATACAAGAAATAAAGCCGATTTAGCCCCTTTACCCAACCTACAGTGACCCTTACATCCAGATCCTGCGGGTCTATATCAGTACCATGACCGTCTTCGGTATCATTGAGCAAGTCCGTACCATACACATAGGATTCAGGCACCATGGCCCAGTCAGACTTATCTCCGTCAATACGGGGCATTTGGTCTTTGGCGAACTGAAAGACCTTGAATTGTTTTCCATTTCGGGCAGTTGCAAATTCAATAGATTCCGACTGCCCATACACAGAGACAACCTGTGTCAAAAACAATAAAATAAAACCAATTTTGGGAATATTGATCATTCTGATTCAGTTGTTTTTAAATCTTTATTTTTAGGATGCCATCATTCATAAGATCTTTCTTGAATGGGAATATTGTCACCATGCCAGGGGAACGCATAAGATGGGGCATTTTGAAAACGGTCCATCTCGATTTCCAACTGCACCACCGATCCAGGGCTGATTTCAGTTTCGAAGAACTTGTGGTCAATGGTATCAAACTGATAGGGATAGACAATCACTTGTTTTACCCGGTTGATGCGGTGCTCTCCAAACATCCCTCCTTGCACAATCACTTTCTTGGCTTCGGTTGGATGCATATTTACCAGCGTTACCGTCACTCCGCCCGGATTGATTTTTTGAACCAGTGCCGCCATGTCTGCAGGCAATCCGGGCCGCTGCTTATCCGCATCAAAATAGCGCAGACTGGTATTCAACATCCCGCCATGATAGATGTGGTTTGGGGCACCCAACATGGTTTGGACCAAGCCCTCCAAAATTACCGGATTCCGGTCCAGCCAATGGTGTACATCCTGTTGATCGGGAGTAGATGTATCCTCACGGATCTTTTTGAGCCGATCTTGCATTTCTTTATAGGTAGCCCTAAGGATCTGTACGGGATAATCGGGAGCAACGCCATCTACATACCCCAACCAGGTGGCGGTATTCCGTTCCTCTCCCTTACCTTTGGAATAATTCAACACCGACAATTCTGCCGGATTTACCAGTGCTTTCACACGCTCCCAATCTTTGGGATGGCGTGACATATACCAGAGATGGGTAGGGTAAAATGCCTCCATGGGTTTAAAATCGTACCATCCCCGTTGATCGTATCTATAAGGAACAACAAGACGCCCATTTTCAGTTTTCCCCTCGTTTGTGACTGCATCAATGACACTGTATGGGAGCTTAAGGTAGGATGAATCCCCACTGACCAGGTATGCCTTTGAGGCACCAATGGTAGTTGCCTCCATTTTGTTTCTCATGCCATGCGGCCATTTCCATCCATAATAGCCACCCCACCAGTTGCCGTTCATGTGTTCGCCAATTTGACCGCTTAGGCCCACGTTATCCGGTATGATTCCACCATTCTCAGCTGTCCGTTTTATCCAGGCATTCACGTAATCCAATACCCAGGTTTTGTACGATTCATCCTGCGTGTACATGAAGGCATTCAGCATCATACTGGTAGCCGCCAAATTGAGGGGAACATCTCCCTTCATCATCCGCTCGTTAAGCGCGTCCAGGATATATACAAACTTATCATCATCATTCCAGGCTTTCCCTGAGGTTACATTCGGAATATCATCATACGGCAAAGGGTAATTGGCCAATATGGGTCGATGGGTTACCCAGTCTTCGGAGGTATTCACCAAACGGGGTCCCAAACTGCCGTTGAGTGGTGAGCGGATCAGGTGAAGCTTGCTGTCATAATTGGACGTTTCTGTCCCGTCATCAAAGTACAGCTTGGCAAAGCGGATGGCACGCTCCCGCATCTTTTTGTCGGTGGGGTCGGCCAGACCGAAAAAATAGAAATTGGTATAGGATTCCCCGTGGTGCATCCAGTCATAGCCGGCATCAAATTCATCCACGATTTGCCCATAGCCGGTAAATTGCCGGGTTACTCCTTCCCACAGCTTACGGGAAAGTTTATCGATTTCTTCAGGTCCACCCAGGGCATAATACAGGGGGAAATTATAAAAACTCTCATACCCGT
This sequence comes from Cytophagales bacterium, assembly GCA_038209145.1. Taxonomy (GTDB): domain Bacteria; phylum Bacteroidota; class Bacteroidia; order Cytophagales; family Cyclobacteriaceae; genus Lunatibacter. The sequence goes on from JBBQXZ010000306.1 coordinate 2,140, forward strand.
CGTCCGATCCGTCCATGCCAGGCCATTCCTCCCGCCAGATGATAGTCCCGTCTGGATTCGTGTACTTGGCCACAAACTCCATGGCTGCAGGGTGGAGGGCATTCATCAGCTGACGATGCAGCAAGGCCCATTCGGGAGGCGTGTCTGGAGAATGATAGGATATGGCACTTACTCTCTTGACCTGAGACTGGGCATGGCAGATGCCAGAAACGATAAGGAATCCAACTATCATTCCCGTAGTAAAAAAACGATTCATAGTGGGTTTATTTTATGGGTATTTCATGAAGCTAAGGTAATTGCAAAATCCGCAATACAAGTTAGCATTTTCTCTATTGGATTCCCAATTTTCATAAAGGTATTGCCCGTAGTTATGAATTGATGGATTTCATTTTAATTAAACCAATTACAACCATTAACCCGGATTCTCCCGTCAGATTTTGAGTTGGACTACAACAGGTGTCCAAAATGTTTAAGATAATATTCCTTCGCCTTTTCCAAATCCTCCGGAGTATCAATGGCAACTGCTTGATGGTCGGTATGCACCATCTTGATTTTGATACCCTGTTCCAAAAGCCGCAGTTGTTCCAGCATTTCTGCTTTTTCCAGGGTAGACTTCGGCCATTGGGTAAAAGCCATCAACAGCTCTTTTTTGTAGGCATAAATACCAATGTGTCGGTAAAAGGTAATTCCAGTCGATGACTCCCGTATAAAGGGAATGGGTGAACGGCTAAAGTACAGGGAAAAATTATCCCTGTCCACCACTACCTTGACTGCATTCGGATTCTGAATCTGGCTTACATCTAAAATGGTCATCATCAAAGATGCCACCTCTACCCTACTGTCTTCAAAGGATCGCACAAGTGCGTGAAGTGACTGCCTATCCTGAAAGGGTTCATCTCCCTGCACGTTGACGACCACATCTGCATCGATATGGGCTGCCGCTTCGGCAATCCGGTCGGATCCGCTCTCATGTTCTTTTTGACTTATAAATACCTTCCCCCCTTCCTTGCGGATAACTTCGGCAATTTCTTCATGATCAGTAACGACTACCACTTCATCAAAAATCCCCGTTGCCACCGTACTCAGGTAAGTTCGGGCAATCAGCGGCTTCCCATACAGATCCGCCATCAGTTTGGCAGGGAAGCGGGTAGCACCAAATCGGGCGGGTATCAAGGCAATAATTTTCATGCGTGTAGCGATATTTAAATCGGTGAATTACTATTTGAAATTGGGACTCGAACCGAGATCGAGATTGTAAAGAATCAGTGAGGTTTTTCCAACACTTGGATGCAAAACTAGGTAAAATTGCCGCAAACAAAAGGGTATCGTGCCGCTATCATTTTGAGATATCAACATCATTGTTTTTTTGTGGATAAAAAATGCTGCGGCGATTAACGGTATAATTATCTTTAAAGCATTAAAAGCGGCTTTTGTTGATGGACTTTCGGAATGATTTTAGTGACAAATGTTTCTTTTTTGTAGCTTTACATCATGAGTACAACACATTTCAAGTGATAACTATAAAGACTCTTTTGATTTTCCTCCCGAGAAAACCCTATAAATATAACACTACACACCTACACTTATGAAAAAAACATACGTTCTATTTCTACTAGGATTGCTATTTATAGCTTCTGCAAATGCGCAAAATTTGGTGGAAGAAAACTATACCAAAAGGGAATATCGGATTCCCATGCGTGATGGAATTCACCTGCATACCGTGGTTTACAGTCCAAAAGACCAATCCCAAAAATATCCCCTATTAATGCAACGGACACCTTACAGTGCCGGCCCCTATGGTGAAGGTAAGCTCAAAGGTTCAATAGCTCCTTCTAAATTTCTGATGGAAGACGGATATATCGTGGTGTACCAGGATGTTCGTGGTCGGTGGATGTCTGAGGGAGAATACGACAACATGCGTCCTACCCTCGATACCAGGGATAAAAAATCCAAGGCCATAGACGAAAGCACGGACACCTTTGATACGATCGAGTGGTTGCTCAAAAACGTGGACAACCACAATGGAAAAGTGGGGATGTGGGGAATTAGCTATCCTGGCTTTTATTCTGCGGCAGCCCTTCCTTTTGCCCACCCTAACCTGAAGGCAGTCTCGCCCCAAGCTCCAATCGGCGATTTTTATTTTGACGACTTTCACCACAACGGGGCCTATTTTCTAAGTTACTGGCTGGCGACTACGGTATTCGGGTATCAAAAAGAAGGACCTATTGATGAGCCTTGGTATAAAATGGTAGATCCGGGAACAAGGGATGGTTACCAGTTTTTTATGGACATGGGCTCACTGAAAAATGCGGATGCCTATTACGGGGAAGACAACTTTTTTTGGCAGCAGCTTAAGGAGAATCCGGATTATAATGAATTCTGGCAAAAAAGGAGCATTATTCCTCATCTTAAAGATGTAACCCCAGCGGTAATGACGGTTGGCGGCTGGTTTGATGCGGAAGATTTATATGGACCGCTTACGATTTACAAAACCATCGAAAAAAATAATCCGGAGACATACAACACCCTCGTTATGGGTCCCTGGTCCCATGGGGACTGGTCCGGTGAAAGTGGCATTCAAACAGTGTCCAGCATGTACTTTGGGGACTCCATCTCAACTTGGTACCAAAAAGGGATAGAAAGGGAATTCTTCACCCATTTTTTAAAGGGCAGCGGAGAGGGAAAACCTAAGTTACCCGAGGCTTATATGTTTGATACCGGAAAAAATGAATGGCAGCAGTTTGACCAATGGCCGCCAGTAGATGCTGAAACTGTGAACTATTACTTGCACGGAAAGGAAAAACTAAGCACGGAAAAACCTGATGAATTCGGTTACCAAGAGTTTGTCTCCGACCCGAACAAACCCGTACCCTACAGTCAGGATATAAAGCTGAACTTTACCCCCAGAAAATACATGGCCGATGACCAGCGCTTTGCAGCCCGCAGGCCGGATGTGTTGGTTTTTGAAACTGCCGTTTTAGAAGAGGACATCACACTTGCAGGTGAAATTATGGCAAGATTGAAAGTTTCAACATCGGAGACAGATGCGGATTGGGTGGTCAAATTAATTGATGTGTTTCCGGGGGACACACCCAATCATGACTACGTGCAGGAAGGTAATGACATGGGGAACTATCATTTGAAAGTGCGATCAGAAGCCATGCGTGGCAGGTATCGGGAAAGCTTTTCATCTCCCAAACCCTTTGTGCCCGGGGAAGTCACAGATGTGGACTTCCGCCTACAGGATGTTTTGCATACCTTCAAAAAAGGACATAAAATCCAAATTCAAATCCAGAGTACCTGGTTTCCCCTAATTGACCGAAACCCTCAGAAGTACGTGGAAAACATCTTTAAGGCGGAAGATGATGATTTTGTAAAAGCGACGCACCGGGTATATCATTCCGTCATGTTCCCATCTCACCTTGAGGTTCAACTACTGAAATAGACCGGAAGATCAGCTGTGTTTATTTATACTTAATTCAAACTCAAACAACCAAATAAAATTTTATCCAAATTAATTATACCAATTCTAAACTGTATTGTAATCAACTATTACGGGAACTTATATCAGATCATTTGGTTATATTCGTGTATATCTTTAATTGAAATAAAGCATCTTAACCGAGCGCACATGTATATGAAGACAGTAGAAAAAGAAATTGTCACCTTAAAGCGATCTTTGCTG
>JBBQXZ010000307.1:0-5751 GCA_038209145.1 Cytophagales bacterium
CAGCAGATGGCCATCCGTCATCCACACAAAGTGAAATCAATGGTGCTGATGTGCCCTTGGGCACGCTGTGATAACAAAGCAAAAGCAATATTTGAATTGATGGTAGACTGTAAGGCACGCTTCAGGCCCGAAGAGTTCAGCCGGTTTATTCAACAGTTGATCTTTTCCAAGGCATCCTGGGACGATCCAGAAGTGTATGAAGGCATGCTCTCCGACCGCAAAAATGCAGCCTTCGACACCAACCCCCAGCCGCTGATCGGCTTGGAAGGGCAGGCTGCTGCCTGTATCGATCATGCGGTTTTGGAACAACTGGCACTGATTTCCCATCCTACTTTGGTTGTGGGAGGTGACGAAGATGAATTTACCCCTATTTGGATGACGAATGAGGTTGCGTCTGCTATTCCCGGTTCAGAACTGCATATTTACCCAAAAAGCGGACATGCTTTTCACTGGGAAAATCTCGAGCACTTCAACAAGCTTGTAAAAGACTGGCTTGTGAAGAATTAGTCACAAAGCAGGACAGTACAGGACACTTTATTCCACTGTAATTTTATCTTTGAAAAATGAATATAGGAATAGCAGCATCTCTCATACTGGCGTTTGTTTCTTATACAAACACAAAGCCAGTTACTTTTAAAAAGCAATTGATCGCAGCGGAAAGTGCCGAGTCCGCCGGTGTTTTTGATGTCAACAGTGACGGGCATTTGGATATTGTTTCGGGAAGCTATTGGTACCAAGGACCGGATTATAAAAAGAAGCATTTTATTGCTGTATTTGACAGGGTAGGCGAATATTTTGATGATTTTTCCACGATCCCCATGGATGTCAACGGAGACGGCAAAATGGACTATGTAACCGGCGGCTGGTTTGGGGCGACACTGGTGTGGATGGAAAATCCCGGAAACAACCAAGCTTGGACCACCCATGAAATAGCCAAGACAGGAAACGTGGAAACGACCCGTGCCTGGGATGTGGATGGTGACGGATATGATGAAATCGTACCCAATACACCAAACAAGCCGCTGGCCTATTACAAACTTCTCCGCGATGGTGCCGGAACGGCTACCGGGAAATTTGAACGTGTGGAGGTTGCCCCCACCCATGGCCACGGCTTGGGATTTGGAGATATTAATGGGGATGGTAGGGGAGACTTTATCCTTTCCAAAGGTTGGCTGGAAGCTCCCGCAGACCGTAAAAATGGAACATGGAAGTTGCATGACGACTTCAGTTTAGGAGCAGCCAGTATACCGGTGTTGGTTCAAGATGTCAATGGGGACGGATTGAATGACCTATTGGTAGGCCAAGCCCATGATTATGGGTTGGATTGGTACGAGCAAAAGAAAAATGGAGGAAAAATAACTTTCGAAAAACATCCCATAGATCCTTATCAATCCCAATACCACTGCCTAGAATGGGTGGATATAGACAATGATGGTGAAATGGAATTGGTAACCGGCAAAAGGTACCGGGCGCACAATGGAAACGATCCTGGCGGACATGATGCTTTAGGCATGTACTATTTCAAGTGGAATGGCGAGTCATTTACCAAAAATGTCATCAGCTATGGTCCTTTTGGAGAAGGAAAGGGAGCTGGTATTTATTTTGCGATTGCTGACCTGAATAATTCGGGATTTCTCGATATTGTAGTTGCCGGAAAGGATGGATTGGCTGTTTTTTATAACAACGGAAACTAAACCTTAAACTTCCCTTAATCTTTACTTTACGTAATTCTGTGGAAGAGATGTTAAATTGCACGAAAGATCAACACCCAATACCCATGAAAAAAATTCTTTTGATAAGTTGTCTGCTTTGGATTTATATTCCCACCCAGGCACAGCAGCAAGCTACAGGTTATGTGTTTCATGATGCCAACAACAACGGAAAAAAAGAAAGGCGTGAAAAGGGAATTCCGGGAGTTGCGGTCAGCAACGGTTTTGATGTGGTATTGACGAATAATCAGGGAAAATATACGCTGACAGTTACCGATGACACCAATCTTTTTGTCATAAAGCCCAGCGGATACGCCGTGCCTCTGAATGAAAACAATTTACCACAGTACTATTACCTGCATAAGTCGAATGGATCTCCAGAAATGACCTATCCGGGAGTAGCTCCTACAGGAGATTTGCCCAAAACGGTGGATTTTGCCCTAAACCCACAAGCTGAAAATGAGTCTTTCACCGCACTGATTTTTGGTGATTCCCAACCGTACACGCCCGAAGAACTTGAATTTTTCAGAAGGTCAGTCGTGGAAGAAGCCAAGAACGAGACAAATATTGTCTTTGGTATCACCCTTGGGGACTTGGTAGGCGATGATTTGGATCTGCACCTCCCGTATGCAGAGGTGATGAAAACAATGAATATACCCTGGTATAACCTTATGGGGAATCACGATATGAACCTTGATGCCACTTCGGATGCGTTGAGTGATGAAAGTTTTGAGGCCACGTTTGGACCTGCCAATTATGCCTTCAACATTGCTAATGCACACGTGATCGTATTGGATGATATTCTCTATCCTGACCCAAGGGATGGGCAGGGTTATTGGGGGGGATTCCGAACGGACCAGTTAGACTTTGTGGCGAATGACTTAAAGCATGTACCCAGGGACAAACTGGTGATTTTGGCCATTCATATTCCTTTGATGCATATCGATGAAAACTCGTTCAGGAACAGTGACCGGCAGCGGTTGTTTGATTTGCTTAAGGAGTATCCCCATGTAGTCGCTTTTTCTGCCCATACACACCTTCAGCGACAAAATTTTTATACGGCCGAAGATGGCTGGCAGGGGGCTACACCCTTTCATGAATTCAACGCCGGTACAACCAACGGTGATTGGTATTCCGGTCAGTTGGATGGAGACGGATTACCCGTTTCCACCATGCGCGATGGTACACCAAAAGGCTATACCCGGCTGGTAGTGTCGGGCAATCAGTATAGTTTGGAATATCAGGTCTTGGGTAAGCCTAAGGACTACCAGATGCATGTTTTCCACCCAAAAATAGTAGCCAATAACCAGGGCACTCAGGCTGGAATTTTCGTCAATTTTTATATGGGGGATAAAAATGACAAAGTAGACTATCGAGTCAACAGCGGGGAATGGAAGTCTATGACCTGGGTTGATGCCGCAGACCCGGAATTTGTGCGTCAGGTGATGGAGTGGGATACCACGGAAAAACTGATGCCCGGAAGACGACCCTCAAACCCGGTCAACAGTACCCACCTGTGGAGAGGATCCATACCTGCCAACTTATCCGAAGGCAACCATACCATTGAGATCCGGGCCACGAATATGTTTGGAAAGACCTCTGTTCATTCAAGTACTGTTCAGGCCGCACCCCCTGCGGCAATATCCAATGCCAAGTAGACTGCTGTTCAATTGAAATTACGGAATGGCAGTACATCTGCTATTTTGGTATCAAATCTATAATATAAATTATTTTTCAGGTAATTGCCCTTTACCTGTTTGAAAAAGAAATGATTAAACCCGGTACAGATGCTTATCAGCAGGCTCGTACCGGTTTTTTTATTACCTTGTGGTGTACGTTGGACTGAAGAAATAATGCCGAAGAAATATGTGTTGGGAAATTCAGAAGCAGGAGCAAGGGAGCTTTTCCCTGAAAGGAAGATTCGGGAAGTTCAGTTGGGCAATACCAAGATTTGTTTGGTTCGTATAGAAAGTGAATTTTTTGCGTTTGAAGCCCTATGTCCTCATCGGCTGGCCAGTCTTTCCGAAGGTACAGTCACCAGCTTTGGTGAAATCGTCTGCCCGCTTCATCATTACCGGTTTGATCTGAAAACTGGAGCTATACAGTCTGGGGATTGTCGGGATTTGCGTTGTTACTCCACTGAACTCACCGCATCAGGATTGGTGATCAATACATGACAATAAGTTGATGAAATAATTCTTCTGCAAACTTTAATTTTGTGTAAATTCTTTTATATAGCAAAAAATAGTCTTATATTTCTGATATTCCCTACAATATAAAAGTTCTTGGAGATGAAATTCAAAGATATTCGGGTATGGATGTTTATATTTGGAATGGTATCCCTTGTGGCAGTTTACCTCTACCAGCAATCCAAAACCAACCGGGAGCAACTTGAATTTCAATCCGTAAAAGCGATTCATCTAGCCAAAGAGAGCTTACTCGAGAATTATTTCAGTTACAACGTCCAATTGGAAGAATATCTAGTCCGCAATTTTTTTCGCCTACTGGATGACGATCCCAATAATCCAGCTGCCCAAATGGTAGCCATTGTTGACAAAGGAGAGAAGTTCAACATCTCCAAAATCAGAGCCGTTCCGACCACCGAAAAGGCTTCGGCTTTCATGATTCAGCCTTCCATTGCGATAATTCAAAAAGATACCCTGACTTATTTCACCATTGAAAAACATCTCTTTGATTTTTCAAAGGGCATAACCCAATTACAGGTATTGGATAATAACAAAAGGCTTGCAAATCGGGTTAAAAATGCCATCGCATGGGAATTTGTCGGGACTGATGCTGGAGATTCGCCGACAGGACTTTTCCAAATTGACCACATAGTACCTATAGATGAGTTGATGAAATATAATTTTCAGACCCATTTTTTTGATGAATTATATGTGCTCAATGATTCGGGGGAGGTATTGTGGCCGGGAGAAAGCAAAGGAATTCAACTGTTGACTGAGGAGGAGGCTACACCCGAGGTTTCTGAAGAGGGTGTAACGTTGACTAACAAAGGGCAAAGCAAGGTGAAGTTGCTTATAAATACGGTGCCTTATGAGGGTTTTTTTTCGCCATTTATGCTCGGAGACAAATCGTTTTTTTTGCTGGGCGTAAAAAACAGCGAGCGGTTTCAGCAGGTTGCCTATCGGATTGATTTCTCCGTATTGAGTGTCTTTCTCCTTGGACTGGTATTTATTTTTATCAGCATTCCTCTGATCAGCATCTTTACCATGAGCGAAGGCGATATCTTGACCAAGGGAAGGATGTTTGGGCTGGGAATTTCATTGATTGTATTGACCTTGGTGGCGGGGTTTGCCCTTGCCTTCATCCAAAACCAACGGGCAACACCCAGCTATGACAACGTCATTGCGGAGATAGAAGATGAGTTTTCTAGTCAAATAGAATCCTTCGATGCAAAACTGAAACAATATGAAGGGGAGACGGATGCCAATCAAATAGGAACTGTTTTATTACCATTACCTGCCGGGATCAATGAGTTGATTCAATTTTCGTACAATGGTGAAATATCGGATCTTATCTTTCCTTACTCAAATGGCCTTCATTGTATAAATTTTCATACCAATCCTTTTATCTCTATAGCCGGCAGGGATTACGTAAAAGAAATAAGCAAGGACCAAAAACATTCGTTTATCAGTGCGCATTATTCCAAATCCAGTGGTAAACTTGAGGGGGTTATCAGTCAAAGAATGACGGAAAATGAAGGTAGGGCGTTGACATTTGGTCTCACTGAGGGGAAAGGTGATTTGGGGAAGCAGCATAGGTTCTTTGTTTTTAAGCCCGATGGACAGGTGCTGTTGAAGAGTGATAAGGTAAATACTCCCGTGACAAACCTTCAGAATGTGATTGGGGAAAACAAGTGGGCAGAATTACAAAAAATTGTCCTCAACAATGATCTTCCAGATCAAGTCCAAGTTTGGGAAATCCCCATTTACGTCAATGGGTTTGAATACCTTGCCAGGTTAAAAAGGCTGCCTTTGGAGAATTTTTCCACATCCATTTGGCTTATCTTCTTGGTAGATGA
>JBBQXZ010000308.1:0-5689 GCA_038209145.1 Cytophagales bacterium
ATATCCCTCAATACCTGTTAGGGACCTTTCCACCACAAAATGACTGTTTTCCCATTCCTTGGTGGTTTCCCAAGTCAATTTTACCTGCTTGTTTGCGGACTCAAACAGGATTGAAAAGCCACCCCAAACAACCGGAAGGGCAATGCATCCCTCTCCATAAAAGCTGTTTTGCTGCACCGTAATGTGATAGGTACTTAACTGAGTAGAGTTAGGGTAATCACATATATTTAGAGCCGAATTATTATTTGTCTGAACAGCACCTCCATTGGAAGCGGTCAATTTTCCACCAATATAGACCTCGCTAGAATTATACGTTTCTATTCTCCCATTTGGTAGGATTACATTACCTCGAATAATTCCTTCCGTATTATTTCTAAGTTCCAATTTTCCTCCACCTGACATATTCAGATTATCTCCAAATAAGAAATGAGCCGTGTTTGCTACTTTTACGGTCGCCCCATTGGGAATAGTAACCAGCCCCTGAAAAGTGGCAAAAGCCGAATGGGTAAGGCTTATGGTACCGCTTTGTCCGGCATTCGTTTTTCCTCCTACCTGGATGTTACTTTTTCCATTTAGATTTAAAAGGCCATTGGTGACATTGAGGTCATTCGCCACTTCTATATTAGCATGATTCGAATCCGCAGTTAAGGTACCCCCTGAGGTAAAGGTAAGATCCTTGGTTTTTAAAGAACCTTGAATTTTCAAACTGCTTTCTCTTTTCAACGTGGTAGTTTCTACAACAATCAATTGCCCTCCTTCTTGAACTGTAACTTCAGGTTGGTTGTCGCCCACGATCAGGTTATTTATAGTAACCACAGAATTAGCAGGTATAACGATTTTTACTGGCCTATTGACTGTAAAAGTACCAGCTACATTAAGTTTAGCTCCGGATTGCATGATAAAAGTAGGAACTGAACCCCCTCCGTTGAAGGTCACATCACCTGGGAAATTCAACGTCCCGCCAGACTTGATCTCAATGCTGTTAAATACACCTGCTCCAAAATCTAAGGCATCTCCTTCAAAATCAACGGTGTGGTTGATGCTAACATTCACCACACAACCCGAGTCTTTATTTATAGGAGGAACTCCAATATTGATATTGGTTCCTTGACCACACTTGTGTGCGCTGTTCCACGTAACACTTTGATTCCATTTTCCATCCTTTTTACTGGTGAAACTCTGCGCCGAAGCTGGATTGGCTGAAAAAATAAGCAATAAAAAAAGCCCCCCAATGAATCCTATCTTCTGTGTGGTACTCGCCGGGAAATTTGTATTGCTGTTCATGTTTTCTTTATGTTTAAAAATTAATATGAACAAACTTACCTCAATAAAAAATGCGGTAGTAAAAAAGTCGATGAACCCGCTGTATCACAGGCTGAATCTGAATTAATGGCAGTCAAAATATACCCAAATACCTTTAAATGCTTTTTGAATACTTTAAATGCCTAACAAAAAGAATAAGGCATAAAAAAAACCCTGGCGGAACCAGGGTTTTCAAGTGTCAATTTCAAGCTTTTTCTAGCTATTCATGCTGATAAGGAATTCGGCGTTGTCGCGTGTCCCCCGCATTCGTTGAAGCAAAAATTCCATCGCCTCTTGGGAAGTCATGTCGGACATCAACTTTCTGAGTATCCACACCCGCTGCATTTCTTCTTTGTCCATAAGGAGGTCTTCTCTTCGGGTTCCTGAGCCTGGCACATCAATGGCAGGATAGATTCTTCTGTTAGACAGCTTCCTGTCCAGTGAGAGTTCCATGTTTCCGGTACCTTTAAACTCCTCGAAAATCACTTCGTCCATTTTAGATCCAGTTTCGACCAGAGCCGTTGCGATAATGGTGAGTGAACCGCCATTCTCCACATTTCTTGCCGCTCCGAAAAACCGCTTGGGCTTATGCAGGGCATTGGCATCCACCCCACCGGATAGAATCTTGCCAGAGGATGGAACTACTGTATTGTGTGCCCGTGCAAGCCTTGTAATGGAATCGAGCAAAATGACCACATCATGCCCACATTCTACCATTCGCTTTGCTTTTTCCAGGACAAGTGAGGCCACCTTTACGTGCCTTTCCGCCTGTTCGTCAAAGGTTGAGGATATCACCTCCGCTTTTACCGATCGGGCCATGTCTGTTACCTCTTCCGGTCTTTCGTCAATCAACAAAATCATCAGATGAACTTCAGGATGGTTTTCGGCTATTGCATTGGCTATCTTTTGAAGGAGAACCGTTTTACCCGTTTTTGGTTGAGCCACGATCATTCCACGCTGCCCTTTTCCTATTGGCGCAAACAAGTCCACAATTCGGGTAGAATAATTGTCGTGGGTGGTGGTGAGTTTTAGTCTTTCTTCAGGAAACAATGGGGTAAGGTATTCAAATGGAATCCTGTCCCGTATTTCGTCCGTTGTCTTACCGTTTACATTGATAACTTTTAGAAGTGCAAAATACTTTTCTCCTTCTTTGGGGGGACGAATTTGTCCTTTGATATTGTCGCCGGTCTTGAGTCCAAAAAGTTTTATTTGTGACGGGGATACATAAATATCATCCGGTGAGGCGAGGTAATTGTAATCAAGTGACCGTAAAAAGCCGTAGCCGTCTGACATGATTTCCAAAACCCCCACGTTTTCAATAATCCCTTCAAACTCCTTGATGGCAAACGCTATCTTACGCTTGGACATAAAAGGTTGCGTCTCTGCCTGGGGGGGAATATCCTCCAGCTCTTTCTGGGGCCTGCGTTTTGGCAATTCTACTTCCTGGCTATGAGTAGGCTGACTGTCAGCCATAACCTCCTCTATTTCTACTACCGCCCTTCGCCTGGGACGGAATGAGCGAGAGTTGTTGTCGTCCTCCGTAGGGGCTGATTCCCGCTTGTGGACAGGTTTGGGTGATTCAATTTTTGGGGCAGGTGGAGATACGGCCTCTTTCGGTTTATTCTCCACCTCAACTTCCCTGGGCTCCGAATACCTTTTTGGCTTATTTTCCCTTGGGAGCCGGCGGTTTTTTTCCGGACTTTCTGAAATGAATGGCTTTTCCGTTTCCTCCTCCTTGGCTTCTTTTGGTATTTCTGTCACATTTTCCCTTCTGAATTTCGGCTTTTCATCTTTGACTGATTCTGATTTAGGGATTTCAACCTGTGCTTTTTCTGGCGTACTTGGTGCTTGATTTTCAGGTGATTCTACTTCTACTTGGGAGAGCTTTTTCTTGGGTAGGGCTTTTTCAGGAAGTATAGCTTGCTGGTCTAAAATCGCATAAACCAAATCATCTTTTTTAAGTGATTTAAAGTTTTTTACGCCAAGCTCTTCAGCTATTTCCTTTAATTCAGACAATAGCCTGATTCTTAATTCTTCTATGTTATACATAAAAAACGCATGAAAATAATTTCGAATGATTGATTGATGAAGTCAGTAGTGTATATCTTGATTGCTGTAAAAAGGTATTCAGATAATACTAAAATCTCCAGGATTGGGATTTTGAACATATTGATGCTACAATATTACGGTAACAATCGGTAAAACGCAAACTTTTGGAAAATTGTTATATTTCTTCCTCAATTCCAAATTTATTTCAGAAAAGAATAAAAAGCGGTCTCAATAGAAATACCAACTGGCCTCACACCATCTCTTAGAGGCTGAATGGTTCATCTGTTCGTAAGATTTGATTATCTTTGCGCCACAAACGAAAAGACACATTTACCCCAGTACCCATGCTTCAAGTTAATTTTATCAGAGAAAATTTCGAAAAAGCTGTTTCAGGTCTAAAAAAAAGAAATTTTACTGAAGCAGAGGCAATTTTGTCACAGCTAATTCAACTGGACGATGCCCGTAAAAACATACAGTTGGAGAGGGATCAGCTGCAAGCGGAGTCCAATTCCATCTCCAAAACCGTAGGTAAGCTGATGCAAAGCGGACAAAAAAAGGAGGCCGACCAAGTGAAAAGCAGAACCTCGGAAATCAAAACTCAGGTAAAACTACTTGAAGATCAATATACGCGACAGGAAAATGACTTGACGCAGTTGTTGTACACGATTCCGAATATTCCCCATGAATCCGTTCCCGCAGGTTTTGGCGCCGAGGACAATGAGGTGGTGCTGACAAATGGTGAAATCCCCGACTTAGCACCTGAATTCAAATCTCCCCACTGGGAATTGATTAAAAAATACGACATCATCGATTTCGAACTGGGCGTGAAGATTGCCGGTGCGGGATTTCCCGTATATAAGGGAAAAGGCGCCCGACTACAGCGTGGTCTGGTCAATTTCTTTTTGGACGAAGCAACTAAAGCCGGATATACAGAAGTACAGCCCCCCATCTTAGTCAACGAAGACAGTGGATATGCCACCGGACAACTTCCGGATAAGGAAGGTCAAATGTACTTCTGCAATGTTGACGGCCTCTACCTCATCCCTACGGCAGAGGTGCCCATTACCAATCTATACAGAAACGAAATCCTGCAAGCCGATCAACTTCCAGTAAAGAATGTGGGTTTTACACCCTGCTTTAGAAGGGAAGCCGGCAGCTGGGGAGCACATGTACGGGGATTAAACCGCCTGCATCAGTTTGACAAGGTAGAGATTGTCCTTATTTCGCATCCTGACAAATCCTATGAGGCGTTGGAACAGATGAGTGTGTACGTGCAGGGGCTCCTTCAAAAACTGGAACTACCGTATCGGGTACTCAGACTTTGCGGAGGCGATATGGGTTTTACGTCTGCCCTTACGTATGACATGGAGGTGTTTTCCGCCGCCCAGGAACGTTGGCTCGAAGTGAGTTCGGTCAGTAATTTCGAAACCTACCAGGCCACCCGTCTTAAGCTCCGGTTTAAGGACGCCGATAAAAAAACAGTCCTCGCACATACCCTCAATGGAAGCGCACTGGCACTGCCCCGGATAGTTGCCTCTATTTTGGAAAACAACCAACAGGAGGGTGGAATAAAAATGCCGCCTGCGTTAGTTCCCTATCTGGGGTTCGAATGGATCAATTGACTTTGAAAATCCAAAATCACCTCTCAGATGCCCAATCGTTCGTGCCAAGCGCTTACTTTAACAAGCAGATCGTCCAAAACCTTCGCCTGCTCAGCGGCTAAAGGTCCAGGAGTACCGCGACTGAACAGTGGTGTTGAAAACCCCCTTTTGGACAAAAAATACCTTGCACCCAACTGATATTGGCCCCCTATCTTTTTCTCTGCCTCACGCAGTTCTTGCTGAAGCCAGTCCACATCTGATTTTTTCTTGGGATCGGAGGCATGGTCGCAGAGCCAGGTGATGATTTCCGGATAGAAATTTCCCGCTATGGGAGACAGGCCCGCCCCGCCGTACCGCAAAGATTCGGCTGCACTTCCTATGTGCGCATTGTAAAGTCCAAGCTTTCCGCCTTCCGCCAAATCTATCTTGGCCTTGATCTGACCGATGTCTTCCGTGGTGTCCTTGTGGTAAACAAACCTGCCGGAAGTCACCAGGAATTTCATAATTTCGGGGGTGATTATCCGTTTGTACGGTGAAGGGCATTCGTAGGTGCCTAGGGGAATCCCCTCCGTTTTCAGCATAAAATCATCTAAATGCTGCATAAGCCTGGTGTCAGATTCCTCTTTGGCGGAAAAGTGAGCGGAAATCATTATCACCGCATCCACTCCGGTATCTTTTATCCGTTTGGTAAAATCTGCCTTGGCTTGGATCGTGTCTCCAAATGATCCTGAGGCAAC
>JBBQXZ010000309.1:0-5677 GCA_038209145.1 Cytophagales bacterium
CCAGCCGCTATCGATGCCCCCAATAAAGGTCCTGCTATCGGTACCCAGCTATACGCCCAATCACTTCCTCCCTTTCCCTTGATAGGCAGCAACTGATGCATAAGGCGAGGACCAAAGTCACGCGCGGGGTTGATGGCGTAGCCTGTGGTACCTCCGAGCGAAAGACCTATTACCCATACCAAAAAAGCTACGGGCAGAGCCCCCAGGGAACCTAAACCTATGGGTGTGTTATTTCCGTCATTGATCATCGGTTCGGTAGAGTAAAGAATGACAATGATCAAGACCGAAGTACCTACAATCTCCGAAATAAGGTTCGAAGTATAATTCCGGATAGCTGGTACGGTTCCAAAAGGGGCAAATTTCAACCCTGGGTCAGGTGTGGCCTCGAAGTGATCCTTGTAAACCAGCCAGGATATCCCCGCACCAAACATGGCACCCAACACTTGGGCCAGCATGTAATGCGGAACCATCCCCCATTCAAATCCCCCCGTGATGGCCAAAGCCAAGGTGACGGCCGGATTGAGGTGTGCACCGCTATAGGGAGCTGCTACTACCACTCCGATAAATACGCCCAATGCCCAAGCCGTGGTGATCACCATCCAACCGGAATTAAAGCCTTTGGTCTTGTTCAAGACCACATTGGCAACTACCCCGGAGCCCATGGCTATCAACAGGGAGGTGCCTACAAATTCTGCAACAAATGTTGTCATGGGTTTATTCTTCTATCCAGTTAAGTGATCGTTTTACTGCTTTATGCCAAAAATAAATGTATTTTTTTACTATTTCCTCATCCATTTTAGGTTCGAAGGACTGATCGGCTTCCCATAATTCCTTAAGATCCTCCACATTATCCCAATAACCTACTGCCAAGCCTGCCAGGTAAGCTGCTCCCAATGCTGTAGTCTCAAGCATTTTTGGACGTTTGATCGTGCAGCGGATAAGGTCAGCCTGAAACTGCATCAGGAAATTATTCGCTGTGGCCCCACCGTCTACCCGCATTTCCCGGACTTCCTCACCGGCATCTTTTTCCATGGCCTTTAGGACATCATATACCTGATAGGCTATTGCTTCCAGTGCCGCGCGGGTCATGTGGGCGATGGAAGTTCCCCTAGTGATGCCAAAAAAAGCTCCTCTCGCATCCTGATCCCAATAGGGTGCACCAAGTCCCGTAAGTGCCGGAACGAAATACACGCCGTCGTTATCCGGCAAACTCTCCGCATGTGCTTCGCTCTCTTTGGCATGGCCCAGCACGGAGATACCATCCCGAAGCCACTGTATGGCCGCCCCTCCTATAAAGACACTCCCTTCCAGCGCATAATTGACTTTATCACCTACTTTCCAGGCAATGGTGGTAAGGAGTTTGTTGTTGGATGTCACGGGTTTTTCCCCCGTGTTCATCACAAGAAAACATCCCGTTCCATAGGTTGTCTTAGCCATCCCGGGTTTCAAACACAGCTGCCCAAACAGTGCCGCCTGCTGGTCTCCGGCAATACCGGCTATTGGGATTTTGGCCGAAAACACATCCCCAGCCGTAGTACAGAACACCTCACTGCTGGATTTGACTTCAGGCAAAATAGCAGCAGGTATATCAAAAATTTCCAAAAGCTCCTCGTCCCATTTCAACCCGTGAATGTTGTAAAGCATGGTCCGGCTGGCGTTGGTTACATCTGTCAGGTGTTCTTTTCCACTGCTGAGTTTCCATACCAGCCAGCTGTCTACCGTGCCGAAGCAGACCTCACCTCTTTCGGCTTTTTCACGGGCTCCCTCCACATTGTCCAATATCCACTTGATTTTTGTGGCCGAGAAATAGGCATCGATAATCAACCCTGTCTTTTCCCGGATGGTGTCCGCAAAGCCTTGATCTTTAAGTTCGTTGCAGTAAGCTGACGTCCTCCGGTCCTGCCATACGATGGCGTTGTATAGTGGCTTTCCGGTTTTTCTGTCCCAAAGAATGGTCGTCTCCCGCTGATTGGTGATCCCTATGCCGGCTATCTGCGCGGCGGTAATATTCAATTTGGTAATGGCCTCGGTAGCAACGGATGCCTGTGACGTCCAAATCTCAACGGGGTCATGCTCTACCCATCCGGCCTTCGGAAAGTGCTGTTCAAGATCTTTTTGGGCAACGGCCACCTGCCGGCCTTTTTTATCAAAAATAATCGCCCTGGAACTGGTGGTGCCTTGGTCCAAGGCCAGGATATATTGGGGTTGGTTACTCATGGGTTGATGCGCTCAATTACATATTTATTTGCTAATTTAACAAAATCTTCCAATTCTGCATCTTTCCAATGAGGATCACGCGATAATTCTTTTTCCAAAATTTCAGCCACCCTGGGAGCCATTTCCAGTGCGGCCTTGGCATCGAGGATCAGTACACGCATTCTTCTTGACAAAATATCTTCTATTTTCAGGGCCATTTCTTCCCTAATGGCCCACACCACCTCAGCCGCTGTATAGGGATAGTCCGGATGAAGTAGCTCAGACCAATCCGGATCTTCGTTAATCAGCTCCATTATCTGCCGCGCATCCGTCCCGTAGACCTGCATGTGGCCGTCTAGTTGATCCGTCGTGTAACCATGAAGGTGAAGGTCTTTGGACCCACTTTCTACCGGATTCATTCCGGTTACCTTATAGAAGGTATCCACGGTATCTTCTCCCATTTTTCGGAATGTGGTCCATTTCCCACCTGTGAGGGTGATCAGGTTGCTGTCAGATACAATAATTTTATGACTGCGGGAAATTTCCTTCGTCTTGGTACTTCCCTCTTTCGGTGCTGCCAACGGCCTCAGCCCGGCAAAAACCGACAATACATCCTTGCGGGTAGGTGCCTTTACCAAAAAATCAGCCGCTGTCTCCAGAATAAAATCAATCTCTTTCTCCAGTGGACGGGGTTCCATTTTAGCTTTTTCCCGGATGGTGTCCGTAGTCCCTACGACCAGCTTACCCTGCCAAGGCACGGCAAAAAGCACCCTTCCGTCAGAGGTTGCAGGTATCATGAGTGCATCTTTCCCCCCCAAAAAAGAAAGATCCATCACCAAGTGGATGCCTTGGCTGGGTTGGATCATTTTACCCACATTCGGCTGATCCATTTTCAGGATTTTATCCGCAAAAACACCGGTGGCATTTACCACTGCTTTTGCCTGGATTTTATATTTCTTCTTTCCTATGCTGTCTTTGACTTCCACCCCTGAGATTTTTCCATCGCCGTGCTTGTGTATAGCTGCTACCCCACAGTGGTTCAGGATGCATCCGCCCATCTCGTCGCAGGTTTGGGCAATAGACAAGGCAAGTCGCGCATCATCAAATTGCCCGTCATGGTAGACAATTCCTCCACGAAGTCCTTTTTCTTTTATCTGAGGCAGGCGACTTAAGGTTTCCTCCCGGGAGATAAACTTGGATTTACCCAAACGCAGGCTTCCAGCCATCCAATCATATATTTTCAACCCGATGGAATATTTCCACCTGTCAACAAACGTATATATGGGAATGATAAAGGGTTGGTTGGTCGTCAAGTGGGGTGCATTTCGAAGGAGCCTGCCCCGCTCCCTAAGCGCCTCGAAAACGAGACCGATTTCCCCCTGAGCCAGGTACCTCACTCCCCCATGCACCAGCTTGGTACTTCTGCTGGAGGTTCCCTGGGCAAAATCCGCTTTTTCAAACAGGGCAACGCTCAACCCACGCGACAAAGCATCCAACGCAACGCCTAGGCCGGAAGCTCCCCCTCCTATGACGACCATGTCCCATACCTTTCCCCCATGATCCAACTGTTCAGTATTTTTTAATCTATTCATTTCATTCTTATTTACATCCAAAAGTAACCCAAAAAGACATTAAAAGAAAGTAAAAGAAACTAAACAAAGAAAATAACTTTCTTTTTATAACTATAGGTTGTACTTTCACCCCGTTATAACCTATTAATAGCATCCGTAGGAGCTTCCTTTGGGAAATTCACAACCTATGACCATAGCAGAACGACATAAATATATATTAGACGCCCTCCAACAGGCAGGCTATGTCAGTGTGGCGGAACTTAGCAGGGAACTCAACGTCACGATGGTGACCGTGCGGAAGGATTTGAAAATCCTGGAGGACAAGGGGTTGCTGTTCCGAACCCACGGCAGCGCAACCCCGGCGGCCTCCTATGTCAACGACCGTCCCGTTCAGGAAAAAAAACTGGTCCATGTTGAACAAAAGATCGGTATCGCCAAAAAAGCAGCGGAATACCTGCAGGCCAACGACGCCATCATCATTGGCTCCGGCACCACCGTATTGGCTTTTAGCCATGCCATTCCAAAAAACATGCCCCTTACCGTGTTGACCGGGGCGATGAATGTCACCATGGCCTTGATGGACACGGCAAACATCGAACTGGTTCAGCTGGGCGGTGTGGTCCGCAAAAGCAGCAGCTCCGTTGTTGGCCACTATGCCGAGGAGATGATCCGGGGATTTGCCTGCAGTAAGTTATTTTTAAGCGTGGATGGAATAGACTTGGAGTTTGGCCTTACCACCACCAACATGATGGAGGCACACCTGAACATGCAGATGATCCGCTCCGTACAAAAAACCATTGTATTGGCTGATTCCAGCAAGTTTGGAAAAAAAGGGTTCGGGAAGATTGCCGCCCTGGAAGATGTGGATGTGATCATCACAGACAGGGGGATTTCTGAACACTATATCCAAAAGCTGGAAGAAAAAGGCATAGAGGTCATACTCACCTGACCTCCAACGGCAAACTACCTTCCTTGGGGTTCTCACGGATTCATCAGCGGAATTTTTAGTGTTAAGCCAAAACTTAGGTTCCCGAAAATAAGGCCGAGTCCCCAGCGGTCATGGGCAGAAAGTCAAGCTCCATAAAGGCCCCTGTCGCATTGGGTGCGGTGGTAAACTGGGGAATACCGTTGAGCAGATCCACCGTCTGCCTGTGCACATGACCCGCAAACACACCCAAAACATTGGTACTATTAAACACCTCATGGTGGAATGCCCGTGTCACTTCGGTATGTCCAGCCTTAGGCCAGCGGACCCTTCCTTCCAGCTCGTGATTCCTGTCCACCTCCCATCCCCAGTCAGGATGGCCACAACCGTAACCTACCGACCGCCCCGGGGCATAGAGCGGAATGTGCACAAGCAACACAAGCGGCTTTCCAGTCTGCTTGTGGTTGGCAAAAAAATCAAGTTGTTCGGAAGTAATTTCATAGTTGGAATTGTCCATGGAAAGAAAAGTGATTCCTTTGATCTCTTGGGCAGCCATCAGGGGGTTGTTGCCCCGAAAGAGGGGTTTCAGCCGCTTCTCGGACCATGTTGCCCGCAGTTCGTGTGAGGTTCCTTCCATGCCCTCATAGTGCCAATCGTGGTTTCCTGTGGTATAGAGGTAGTTCAACCCGCTTTTTTCCAAGCGTTCCATGACCCACTCCACAGCAGCTTCGGAAGGAAAGCTGAAGATATCCCCCGACAGCCCCAACAAATCCACGTTCAACGCTTTGGCCACTTCCAGGGTCTCTTCGAATGCCTGTTCCGGATTGGTAGGGACTCCTGTTTTCCAATGGGTCGTTTGGTTATAGGCCTTGGCCATGCGGCCGCTATACCGTGAATAGGGTTCTCCCCTGTCATCATCCAAAAACAGGTGGGTATCCGCAACATGCAACACCTTCACCGACTGCCCTATCCCCTGAACGTGGTA
>JBBQXZ010000310.1:0-5624 GCA_038209145.1 Cytophagales bacterium
CATTCATCAAAATCATATTTTTGGGGTAAGATTAAACGCATCAATACTTTCACCTTTTTATGTGAGTACACACTTGGGTATTGGTTATGGCAAGAGATACTTTCTTAAATCAGCAAAACAAACTACTGGAATTGCATCTATCAACATAACTCAATTAAAGAAATTCACAATCATAATTCCTCCTATAAAACTCCAAAACCAATTCGCCGCCATCATTTCCCAAACAGAAAAACAAAAAGGCCAAACCCAGCTAGAGCTAGATCGAGCAGAAGAACGCTATCAAAGTCTATTGCAGCGAGCTTTTAACGGAGCACTTTTTCCACAAACAATCCGACAAGAACTTACCCATACCTAAGTGATATGAGTAATTTTTAATTCTTGGATTATACCCTTCGTGAGGCCAAAGAAAATGCCACAGAATATCCGATGACCAATTTTCAAATTGGTTTGATTTTTACTAGTTTTATGAAATAAATATGAGGTGCTGTATGAAAAATAAAATAGGAATTTTCTCTTTTTTTTCTGGCGCTGGCTTTTTAGACTTGGGTTTTGAAAAAACCAAAGGTTTTGAAACAGTTTTTGTAAATGAATTTCATGCACCTTTTGTGGAAATTTACAAAGGGTCAAGAGAAAAGCTTGGAATTCCCAAACCCAGATTTGGCTACCATGTCAAAAATATAGAGAATTTCTTACTGGAAGAAGAATTAGCCATTTTAGCGAAGAATCTAAAAACCGCAAAAGAGCAATATGCCATAACCGGATTTATAGGAGGGCCGCCATGTCCTGATTTTTCAGTGGGAGGAAAAAATAAAGGTAAAGAAGGTGAGAACGGAAAATTATCAGGATCATATGCAGATTTAATTTGTCGAACCAAACCAGACTTTTTCTTATTTGAGAATGTAAAAGGGCTTTGGCGTACCAAAAAACACAGGCAGTTTTATGAATCCCTAAAAGAAAAACTAATCTCAACTGGCTATTTTGTAACCGAAAAACTTATAAATGCCATTGAATATGGGACTCCGCAGGATAGGGACAGGATAATATTGATTGGATTCCATTCTGAATTTTTGAAAAAGAACAAGTACAAAGACAATGGAACGTCCTATTTATGGGATTTTGATTGGAATAGCGCAAAGAAATTTGATTCAAAAAAAATATTTAACCTCGATTGGCCAAAACAGGATGAATTTTTTCCTGATTTAGAGAAACCTAAACCGAATAATATTCCAGTTGAACTCACGGTTCAGCACTGGTTTGAAAAGAATGATGTTGAATTTCATCCGAATGCCAGCATGTTTTTTAAACCTCAAGCTGGATTGGCAAAATTTCAACGAATCCTTGAAGGGGATGACAAAAAAAAATCTTACAAGCGTCTTCATAGGTGGAGATATTCTCCAACCGCAGCCTATGGCAACAACGAAGTTCATCTTCACCCCTATAAAGCGAGGAGGATATCGGTTTCTGAAGCACTATCCATTCAATCTTTGCCAAAAGAGTTTGAAATTCCCAAAAATGTAACGCTTTCAAATTCATTTAAAGCAATTGGAAATGGCGTTCCTTATTTGGCGGGACGAGGACTGGCTATTTCTCTATTAAATTTTATTTCAACTTTAATTTCAGATTTTAAACCTCTTGTGAATGGAGAAATTAACAGCTCAAAACCTAGCCACCTTTATAAACCAGTTGCCCAAGCAGAACAGCTATCAGTACTTGAGCCCCAAGAACAAAAGCCTTATTAGTGTAGAATTAGTAGATTTACCCGAAGGGCCTGTACGATTTCGTAGGTGGAACCCTGGTATGGGAGAAAAAAAAGAGAGCAATAAAGCCGTAACAATTTCATCTCAAATGCTCTGGCGTCTAGCCAATGCAATCAAACCACATCAACCTATCAATGTGGACCGGATATTTGGTGCAAGCTACAACTCAAGATCTGTTCTTGAAGCACTGTTGGTACATACGCCACAATTTTACTATTGTTATCCCGGTAGAATTGAAAGCATCAATACGAAAACTAAAATTCAAAAGGGGCATAAACATATAATTTGGAATCCCGATAGCCCTCACGAGAATGGAGTAAGTGCTTTGGCTGAAACTGACGTGGTTATTTCCGAAATTCCTGTACTGGAGGTTTATTATGAATCACTGGTATTACCTGACTCAATGGAAGATGTCAAATTAGACATAGAAATTCAAAGACGGCATGCTCAAATTCAAGTCGCTTTATACTTTATTGGAAAGCAACTGGGATATAAAACCTGGATTGCGCAAAATGACAAAGGCATTTTATATCAAAACAAAAGGCTTGGTGAATTTGAGGGAATCATATCAAGATTGGAGGATGAAGTTTTGATCAAGTCTCATGCCGATGCAATTAAAGCGGCTCTTTTGATTGATTGTATTTGGTTCAAAAATGGTAGATTAATGCCTGCGGTTATGGAAATTGAGCATTCTACCGGGGTAACTAGCGGACTTACAAGAATGAAGCATTTTAAAGACCAATTCCCTCCATTTCCAACGAGGTTTGTCATAGTGGCTTCTGATAATGACAGAAAGAAAGTAATCCAGGAATCTAATAAACCCCAATTCCAAGATATGCACATTAAATTTTTCTCCTATTCGGCCGTGGAAGAATTGTATGCCTTGTGTCAAAAAAGAAAACTAAAGGGAATTACAGAGGAGTTTTTGGATTGTTATATGGACTCCGCAGCAGGTGGAGTTTAAAGGGTTTAAGCATATTCAAATTTTTTGGATTTTTGTGCCTATATATATTTGACAAATTATTTTGCTATCAATCAAATTTCAGCTACTTCAATTTAAAGCTATCTCATGGAAATTTTCATGCAATTACCGCCAACAATATTGAGTTTAATGGGGAGATATTTAATAAATCCCGTTTGGTAAATCAGGTGATTAGGGCTTACGTTGAGCAAAATCCTACCATTACCTTTTCCGAATTGCAGAAAATCTTTTCAAGAAAATTGCAGGGTAGTATGGGCGTTTTTGATACATTCGAAAATGAACAAGCCATTCACGACAGAATCGGCCATAAAAGATATTATCTCAAAGCGGATGAATTGATCAAATTATCTGATGTCGTAATCGCCACAAGCAATCAATGGGGAATTGGAAATATTGGAAATTTTTTTTTGCACCCGAATAAATTAGGGTTAAAAATTAATGGTAATTTCCGCTGACTTATTAAAAACAATTTTTCGGGAAAAATCAATACCTGTCCATGGCTTCTAGCACCTGCTTGACACAAGCGCCCAGCTCATTTTTCACTTCATGGTCCCAAAAGCGAAGTAGGGTCCAACCTTTCCTTTCATAATAATAGGCGACCTCCCTATCCCGCTGTATATTTCGCTCGATTTTGGAGATCCAAAAATCCCGGTTGCTCTTGATGCTTCGTTGCCGGTGCGCCCAATCGTAACCGTGCCAAAAAGAACCGTCAACAAAAACCACCAGCTTATATTTGATAAGACTAATATCAGGTTTACCCGTAAGCTTTCGGGTATTGCTGCGGTGGCGGACCCCTGCATGCCACAAAGCCAACTTGAGCCGTTTTTCCGGACGGGTTCCTGAACTCCGGATACGGGACATGTTGAGCGAGTGCTTCGCAGTCGTGTAGAATCCGTTAGCCTCACAAAAGGCGGGAACCGCTATCTTTGGAAATACATAGGGCGTGTTTGGACGCTTTTTGGACATGAAGGTTTAGGTGGAAATCAGTGGGTTATCAGTTGAGATAAATTTTACTTCACCTATTACGGAAAACTGATTTTTGTGTAGTTTTGGTTCCAAAAGGTATATCATTCACACACACCATGATTCGAGATGGCTATTGTTGTCGGCTATCCCTAAGAAATCAAATGCTTGTCATACCCTATAGCCACCAATCCCTCAAAGGCAGTCCAAACGTCCTGGGGGATGTCCTGGTAGATTTGAAAACCCAACTCCGGGTACACTTTGATCCGCTGCAAATCGCCCACCATCGCATTGACCATAAGCTCGAAGGATATTTCATCGTTTGGGTAATCTTGCATCGAAAGTTGGGGGCTGGTAACGACAAGCTCCTTTTCCGGCCAATTTTGTTTGAAAGTCGCATAACTCCTCCGTTCCATAAAAGGCTTTTGAACTACGATAAAGCGTTGGGGATCTAACCCATGATTTGCCAATAGCTGTTTGGTATAGCGAATATTTTCACCCGTATTGGTAGATTTATTTTCTATCAGAACCGCATCCTGGGGTACGCTTAAGGAATAGGCAATTTTGGCAAACTTATCTGCTTCTGCCTCGTCCCAAAGACCTTTCGTAAAGTTGCCCAATCCCCCCGAGAAAAGAAGCCAGGGAGCCAATCCTTCCTTGTAAAGTTGAGCGCCCCTTTCCGCTAGACGGACATCATTGCTTCCCAATACCAAAATACAGTCAGCCGGCAGGAGCGTATGATTGGTATGGTGATAATCCCAAAGTACTTGTGCCCAGTCTAAAACTTGTGAGGTTGGCTGCGAGTTAAGTGGATTCATAGGGAAGTAATATGATTTAATCGAAAAAAACGGAAACACATATGCTTATTTATTGATCCTGATAGGTAACCATTAAGGTAAAGAGAAGATTGGAAAAAAAGTTTTTGCTGTCATAATTGGTTTCGTTAAAGAGTCCTTGATTTTGGAATTGCAAATCTATGGGAAACTAACATACAAGCTGCAAAATGTACTATATTGATATTTAATTTGTTATTTTGAATAATACTTAAAATTATATTCGCAATCCAATGCTTTATCAACGATCAAATATAAGGATCTCCTGATAGAAATAAAATAATTAAATATAGTAATGAACAGTGGTTAATCAGTGAGGAGTAAAAGTTAAAAACCACATTCCATCTAATTTCAAAAAATATGTTAAAATAAAATTGAATTTAAAAGCATAATTTTTAAAATAAAAAATTAAATAAAATTAATTCCAAAATCAAATAAAAGTTCTTTTCAGTTAAAAAATAAACTTATTGGTCAAATTCCAATATAATCAATCCTCTATGCAATTAAAACTATTTCAATAATTTATATGTTTGAATTTCATCAAAATAATTTATGTAATAGGTTTGCTGGAAATATTGATCCAATCAGGGGTTAATTTTTCGGCAATTAATAATTTAAATCCTTAAGCAAAAATCAATGAAAAGAATTTACAAATTCACCTTAGGCATCTTCTTCCTGCTCCTAAGTGCGGGAATGAGCTTTGCACAATATACGGTGACGGGAGAAATAACCGATGACCGTACGGGGGAAGCCTTAATCGGGGCGAGTGTGTTGGTAAGGAATACCACAAGGGGTACTGTCGCAGATATCGACGGACGTTTTAGTATTTCCTTTGATTCGAATGAATCAGCAACTTTAGTAATTTCTTCACTCGGCTATCTTAGTCAAACAGTCGCCGTAAGCAGCACGAACAACAGATTGCAAATTACGCTGAAAGAAGATGCTACAAATTTGGAGGAAGTAGTTATCACTGGATTGGCCTCTTCGATAAAGCGCTCTAACCTGGCCAATGCGGTAAGTTCGGTATCGGCAAGGGAACTTACGGGAACTACAACAGTACAGACAACAGATGGGGCCCTTTACGGAAAA
>JBBQXZ010000311.1:0-5620 GCA_038209145.1 Cytophagales bacterium
TGGATTTGAAAACCGCTACCTCACCAAAGGCGGTGCTATCATCTGGCTGAGTTGGTATGGTAATTCCGTATTAGAGGAGGGGTTAATCTATGCCACCGCCAAGAACATTACAGAAGAAAAGAAATTGAGGGAATTGAATCGGCAGGCCAGAAGTCTGGCCAAAATCGGAAGTTGGGAGGTGGATTTGGTGAATCAGAGTATCTTCTGGTCCGATGAGGTTCACCTATTGCATGAAACAGACCCAAAATATTTTGTGCCAAATTTGGAAGCCAACATAAATTTTTACAGAGCCGATTTTCGCCAAGTTGTGCAGTTAAACATTGAAAAATGTATTTCCATCGGAGAGCCATTTGATTTTGAAGCTGTGTTGGTCACTGCTAAAAAGAAGGAACTGTGGGTGCGTGCCATCGGGAATACTGAATTTGCAGATGGTGTGTGCAAGCGGATTTACGGAAGTTTTCAGGATATAAACTCACTTAAAGAATCGGAAAACAGGCTTCTCTTTCTTTCTGAAAATCTACCGGGGGTAATATATCAATATCTAATTCATCCTGTTGGAACCGACTCTTTGCAGCATGTTTCAGGAGGTGTGGAGGAACTGTGGGGTTTTAAAGCCAGTGAAGTAATGGAGAATTTAAGCATGATATGGAATCAAATTAAAGCGGGTGGAGACTTTGAGGAGGTTCAGGCAAGTATACTTAAATCCATACAAACTAAAACAAAGTGGACTATTCGCTTCAAATATGTGATGCCATCCGGTGAACTTCGGACGCATTTAGGTAGTGGGACCCCCATTTTTTTGGCAGACGGTACCATTCTGTACAAATCAATTGTAATTGACCTAACCCAAGAAGTGAAAAACGTGGAGTTGCTAAACCAGGCCAGCCAAATGAGCCGCATAGGAAGTTGGGAGCTTGACTTAATAAACCAAGATAGAAACAATATGTTCTGGTCTCCTATGGTAAAGGAAATATTGGAAGTGGACGATAGCTACAACCCCACCTTAACAGGCGGTATAGAATTTTATATTGGGGAAAGTAAGGAACGAATAAAGCAAGCAGTTAATGCATTAATTAATGAAGGTATTGAGTTTGATGAAGAAATATTACTGCTTACAGCTAAAGGAAATGAGCGATGGATCCGTTCCATTGGTAAAAGCGAAATGGCGAATGGCAAGCGTACTAAAATTTATGGTAGTTTTCAGGATATTCATGAGCGAAAAGTAGCCGCTCTGGAATTAGCGAAAAGTTTGAAATCTTTAACAGATTATAAATTTGCCTTAGAACAGTCTGCCATTATCGCTTTTACAGATGAAAAGGGTGTGATTACTTCTGTGAACGATAATTTTTGTAAAATCTCCAAATACAATAGAAAAGAGATTATCGGAAAAACCCATCGAATAATTAATTCTAACCATCATCCTAAAGAATTTTTTAAAGAGTTATGGAAAACGATAGCATCAGGAAGGGTATGGCGAGGAGAAATAAAAAACAAAGCAAAAGGTGGATCCTATTATTGGGTGGATACAAGTATTGTGCCTTTTTTGGATGAAAAAAATAAACCCGTTCAATACTTAGCCATTCGTTTTGATATCACAGAGAAAAAAAAATCAGATGAAGAAAACAGCTTCAAAGCTAATCTGTTAAGCACGATAGGGCAGGCGGCTATTGCAACAAACCTGGATGGAGTTGTTAATTACTGGAACAAAGCAGCCGAAAATATTTATGGCTGGAAACCAGAAGAAGCATTAGGAAAGAATATTGTGAATCTAACAACTCCTGATGTCAATATAGAACAAGCTATGCAGATAATGGAAGAGCTAAAAAAAGGGCAAACATGGTCGGGAGAATTTAAAGTGCGGAAAAAGGATGGAACGATTTTTCCCGCCCTGATTACCAATACTCCAATTTTTGATGAAAACAGTATCATATCGGGGATCATTGGCATTTCATCAGACATTACACAGGAAGTCAAAAACAAGGATTTGCTACAGCAGTACACATTTGAACTCGAACGCTCCAATGAAGAGCTGGAACAATTTGCTTTTGTTGCCTCTCATGATTTACAGGAGCCCTTGAGAATGATTTCCAGCTTCATGGATCAATTGAAGCGTAAATATGGAAATCAACTTGACGAAAAGGCCCATCAATATATATATTTTGCAACAGATGGTGCCAAAAGGATGAAACAAATCATCCTTGATCTGTTGGAGTATTCCAGAGCAAGTAGACCACCCGAAGGAACAGAAGAAGTAGATATGAACGAGGTGCTTTTTGAATTTAAGCAGTTGAGAAGAAATTTCATCTCAGAAAGATCTGCTTCCATTGAATCTAACGAACTACCAAAGCTGAATACGTATAGAGCCACGATCACTCAGATACTTCATTGTATATTAGATAATGCCCTCAAATATACCAAATCAGGTATCGCACCAAAGGTAGAGATTAGTGCTTCAGAGAAGAAAGATGAATGGGAATTTTCTGTCAAAGACAATGGGATAGGAATAGATCCTCAATTCTACGATAAAATATTTATCATTTTCCAAAGGCTGCACGACAAGGATCAGTATTACGGAACAGGAATGGGTCTTTCCATTGCAAAAAGACACGTTGAATTTTTAGGAGGACGGATCTGGTTGGAGTCTGTACCAGAAAAAGGATCGGTATTTTATTTCACCATTCCTAAAACAAATAAAAAAGCCAACTAACCAAATTTCATGAACGAACCCAAGTTAAATAGGTAACATTTAGGCCTACTGCGACATATTATTTGGTTAATAAAAAAATTACTCCTTTTTCTTCTCATTTCCCGTTTCAGGGTCAAATTTAGAAACCTCTTTATCCAAAACTTCCCGAGATGAAATTTCCTGTTCCTTGGATACCTCTGAGGATTTTTTGTTGAATATTGACCGAAAAATCAAGATCAATGCGACTACAATTCCTAAAATGATAAATGCTCCTATGTATAATGCCATATTAAATCGGGGGGTAAGGGGAATGATTTTTAAAAATATATAATTTGTTCAGCAATAATAATGCCTCTTTGCGATTTTGTTTGTTAATTTTTTTTTTGGAAAAGGAATTCTTTTGGGGTCTCTGGGAGCCTGGCTTAAAAAAGCCTTCCCTGAACGGGCTGGAATTTGTGGGCGAACTGGGTGCCTTTTAACATTTCAAACAGGAACTTTAAAAAACCGTTTTTCCATACTTCTTCATGTATTTTCAAGTCTTTGGGTTCGTATTCGACTGAACCCTTTACCCGTTCATAGCCAATTAACATACTCCATATCGTATAAAATGTGGTTTCCGGTTGTAATTCTGGCCGTATGCTGCCGTCTCGGATACCTTTGGATATAATTTTTATACCTATTGCGGGAATATCATGCTGCAGATGAAGCAACCGCTGGAAGTAGTTGCTTTCCAGAATCAATGGAGCAATCATGCCCTGCTTTGCCGGATCATTATGCAAGTTAACCAACCCTAAAAAGTGAAGGATGCATTCATAGAAGAACCGCTTTTCAACTGTAAAACCTAAAAAATTAACAACCAAATCGGATATGTTTTCAAAACCTGTTTGGTCTTTCCCCTTGGAAAGGGTCTTGCTGAAGACTTCTTTTAGTTCATCAAATCCCTTCTTGGTAATGGCCATATAGAGGTCCTCTTTGCTTTTAAAATAAAAATAAGCCAACCCTTTGCTGATTTTTGCCAGCTTGGCAACTTCATCCATCGTGGTATAGTGCATACCTTTTACAGAAAATAACCGGATGGCCGCTTCCATGATTTTTTTCTCGCGCTGTTGCCTTTCGTAAACTCCCATAGTAGTACTAGAAATCCCCACCAATACGGATAAACACTGACTTTCAGATTGTCAGAATCAGTCAATTACTGGTTTACCTGTACAATATAATAATTCTTTTTTCCCTTTTGTACCAAGAGGTATTTGTTTTGTAATAATCCGAAATACGCAACTGAAGTGTTGGGGTCAGTGATTCTTACTTTGTTTATGCTTACTCCTCCGCCTTGGATCATCTTGCGTGCTTCTCCCTTAGAGGAAAACACCAAATTTTCATAGGATAATAAATCCATCAGGTTTTGGAATTCACCCAGCTGTTCCCTGTTTACCTCCAATAAAGGGACACCCTCAAAAACCTGCAGAAAGGTGCGTTCATCCAATTCTGAAAGATCTTCCAAGGAGGATTTTCCAAAAAGTATTTCAGATGCCTTCATAGCCATCTCCAATTCTCCTTCCCCGTGAACCAGCAGTGTAATGGATTTGGCGAGTTCTTTTTGCAGGATTCTCAGGTGGGGAGCCTCTCCATGCCGAGCTTCTAACCCTTCGATGCCAGGTTGGTCCAACGTAGTGAAAATGCGGATATATTTGGAGGCATCGTCATCGGATACGTTGAGCCAAAACTGGTAAAAGGCATAAGGAGAGGTCTTTTCGGCATCCAGCCACACATTCCCGCCTTCTGTTTTACCAAATTTGGTACCGTCAGCTTTGGTAATCAAGGGCACGGTAAGCGCATAAGCTTCCCCGCCTTCCATTTTCCGGATCAGTTCGGTTCCTGTGACAATATTTCCCCACTGGTCCGATCCGCCCAGCTGAATGCTACAGCCCCGATTTTTCCATAAATAGTAGAAGTCGTATCCCTGAATCAATTGATAAGAAAACTCTGTAAAAGAAAGCCCATTTCCGTCTTCCAACCTCCGTTTTACGCTGTCTTTGGCCATCATGTAATTGACCGTGATATACTTCCCTACATCCCTTATAAAATCCAGGAAGGAAATACCCGACATCCAATCGTAATTGTTTACCATTTCAGCTTTGTTGGGAGCGTCATCCTCAAAGCGGAGGAATTTGGCAAGCTGCTTTTGAATGCATTTTATATTATAGTCCAGTGTGCTTTTGTCCAATAAATTCCTTTCGGCGGATTTAAAAGACGGGTCGCCAATCATACCGGTAGCACCGCCAAGGAGTGCAAAAGGCTTGTGTCCGGCCCGCTGAAAATGCACCAGCGTCATCACGCCCACCATGTGTCCGATATGCAGGGAGTCAGCTGTGGGGTCAAAGCCCAAATAAGCAGCGGCCGTGTCCTTTGTCAAGTGATCGGCTAATCCCGGAGTCATGTCCTGCAACATGCCCCTCCATTTCAATTCCGCTATAAAATCAGTCATTTTTGGCAGTTCCTTTCTTTAGAAGCTGCAAATATAAGGTTTGGAGGATAAGGAAGGAACAAAATGGCAGATATTGGCTTTAGACTTTGAATTATATACCATCAGTAATTCTGAAAATTTGTGAAATATGGTTCGAATTGCTACATTGTCTTTTCTAATTGACAAACCCAATGAAACCCCTGTATCTCTTATTGTTTATCTGTTTGGCAAGTAATATGACCGCCTATAGCCAAGTATTTGTCGCCAACTACGATGAAAGTAAAGTCCCTGGCTACACCCTTCCCCGTGTATTGGCATTTACTGATGGAAGTGCTATCACCCAGCGGGGAGAATGGGAAAAGCGCAGGGATGAAATTCTGGATATTTTTTCCAAAGAGGTTTACGGTGTAAGTCCGAATTGGGATGGAGAGATGACTGCCACTGAGGTTTCATCGGCCGAAGTCGGCAAG
>JBBQXZ010000312.1:0-5597 GCA_038209145.1 Cytophagales bacterium
GGGTTGATCTTTACCCTTCAGGCGTGCGCCATTTTTCAACCTCGAATTCCTTATCAATTGGGTATGGACGAAAGTAAATTTCTCCGCCAAAACAGAGATGCTGTAATAAGTCAGCTTGAAAATGGAAAGAAAGTGTATCGCCTAAATACAGACCCAAGGTTTTACCTGTTGGCAACCTTCGAGGAAGGCGTTTTGACCAATTTGGAAGAGCGGGAGATTACTCCCATGTGGCAGCAGCAGCGTATGATGGATTCCAATAATCCCAATTGACATACTATCCAACATGGATTTGAAGAAAACTTAACAAACTCAAAAATAAAATGGGGAATTGTTTTTGTTAATTGGAAGCCATGTATATATTTGTTTCAATATATGAAAAACAGCTCTAACGTACAAAACTTGTGGTGGCCTTTTAGCTTCTTTTAAGGGGAGTTCAGCTATCCGTACCCTTTTTGTAAAATACATATTCAAGGCTTGCTGGACTCCAGTAAGCCTTTTTACTTTTAATCGTAAATTGCCCATGGAAACATTTAAAATAAACACCAGATACAAAAAACTGCTTGCAGATACCTTGACACCCGTAAGTGTCTACCTACAAATACGGGACAGGTATGCCAATCCAATTCTGTTGGAGAGTTCAGATTACCATGGAAACGAGAACAGTTACTCGTATATCTGTTGCGATCCAATTGCTACCTTTTCACTGACTAACGGGAAAATAAAACAAACTTTTCCCGATGGGAATACCCAGGTGGATCTTTTGGAAAGGGGAAGTAAATTGGTAGATTCCCTTCAGGAGTTTTCCTCCAGATTCGAGGTGGACAACATGGATTTTAAGTTTATCACATCGGGTCTCTTCGGTTACATCCAATACGATGGAGTTGCCTTTTTTGAAGATATCACACTTGCGAATACCCAAACATCCCAAGTTCCTCAGATATATTATGCCGTCTACCGCAATATGATTGTCGTAGACCATTTTAAAAATGAGCTGTATATCTTAGAGCACTACCTTGAAGGAGAGCATTATGAGTCAGGTATAGACCGCATTGAAATGGTGCTCAACAATAGAAACCTGCCCAGCTACAGCTTCAAATTGGACGGTAATGAAACTTCCAACTATACCGATCTGGAGTTTTTGGATATTTTGAGCAAGGGCCGAGATCACTGTTTCAAAGGTGACGTTTTTCAGATCGTCCTGTCCCGGGCCTTTTCCACTGGCTTTAAAGGAGATGAATTCAATGTCTATAGAGCACTGCGATCGATTAACCCTTCCCCGTATCTTTTTTACTTTGACTATGGGTCTTATAAAGTTTTTGGGAGTTCACCGGAAGCACAAATTGTAATAAAGGGAAATCAGGCAACTATTTATCCCATTGCAGGGACTTTTAAACGAACCGGCAATGACCAGGCAGACGCCGAATTGGCGCGTAAGTTATACGATGACCCCAAGGAAAACTCCGAACATGTTATGTTGGTAGACCTGGCCCGAAATGACCTTAGTCGTTCTTCGGAAAAAGTAGCTGTTGAGGTTTTCAAGGAGATTCAATATTATTCGCATGTCATCCATTTGGTGTCCAAGGTGACCGGCAAACTACCCGAAGGCACCAATCCCTTGCAGTTGGTGGCAGATACCTTTCCCGCCGGCACACTTTCCGGTGCTCCCAAATACAGGGCCATGCAGCTAATTGATTCGTTGGAGAATGCTTCCCGAAGGTTTTACGGAGGCGCCATCGGCTATTTGGGTTTCAACGGAGATTTTAACCATGCCATTCTTATCCGGTCTTTTGTGTCAGAAAATAATCAACTTCGCTTTCAGGCAGGCGCGGGGGTCGTGGCCAAGTCTTCGATTGAATCAGAATTACAGGAAGTGAGCAACAAACTGGAAGCACTACGGGTAGCACTTAAAAGTGCGGAGAAAATTTAATTTTTAACTTTTGGCTCAGTTCCAATATAAAAAAATGACACAGCAGATGAAATTATTAGTACTGGATAATTACGATTCTTTTACCTATAACTTGGTATACATTATCCGGGATTTAGGGTATGGTGCTCAGATGGATATTTATCGAAACGATAAAATTTCCATTGATTCAGTCGATCTATATGATAAAGTTTTACTTTCTCCAGGTCCCGGGGTGCCCGAGGATGCAGGCATCATGCCGGAACTTTTAAAGCGTTACTCGCCCACCAAAGATATATTGGGGGTGTGTCTGGGGCATCAGGCGATCGGAGAGGCCTTTGGTTCGAGCCTCATCAACCTTACGGAAGTGGTCCACGGGGTTGCTTCCAAAGTAAAAATCCAGCCGGATTCCCTCTTTGAAGGGGTTCCGGAAACATTTACTGTTGGCCGGTACCACAGTTGGGTGATTGATGAATCTACCTTGCCCGATTCCCTGGAAGTCATTGGCAAAACCCCGGACGGTCAGATCATGGCCGTTCGCCATTCCTCTTATAAGGTGAAAGGGGTACAGTTTCATCCGGAAAGTATCCTTACCGAACATGGTGTACGCATGATGCAAAATTGGTTGGATGGGTAAAAGACTAAATTCTTTTACCAATTTTTATAAGATCATTTAATCGCCTGCCAATTTCCAATCTTAGTATGGTAGATCAATAAATAACATGAAATGAAAGATATTTTAAATCATCTAATTGAATACAAAACCCTGACTCAGTTGCAGGCCAAGGAAGCCTTGAAAAAAATAGCTGCCGGGGAATTCAACCAAAGCCAGATGGCTGCCTTTTTGACCGTTTTTTTGATGCGTAGTTTGCGGGTTGAAGAATTAATGGGGTTTCGGGATGGACTGTTGGATTTATGCATACCTGTAGACATTCCCGAGTATGACGCCATAGACCTCTGTGGAACCGGGGGTGATGGCAAGGATACATTCAATATTTCCACACTTGCTTCCTTCATCGTAGCGGGAGCGGGTCAGCATGTGGCCAAGCACGGAAATGTTGGTGTTTCATCGATCTGTGGATCTTCGAATTTATTGGCCTATTTTGGGTATGAGTTTACCAATGATATCGGAAAGTTGAAAAAGAGTTTGGACCAGGCGAAAATCTGTTTCCTACATGCACCGCTTTTTCATCCGGCGATGAAAAACATCGGGCCCATCCGGAAGGATCTGGGGGTGAAAACATTTTTCAACATGCTTGGGCCGATGGTGAACCCCAGCTTCCCCAAAAAGCAGCTGGTAGGTGTATTTAGCTTGGAGCTCGCCCGGATGTACGGGTATTTATATCAAAATAACGACATGCAGTTTAGTATCATCCATGCCTTGGACGGCTATGATGAAATCTCTCTGACAGGCAAATTCAAACTAATTTCAAACAGCGGGGAACGCATTCTTTCTCCAGAAGATATATCCATGCCAACGCTTAAACCACATGAAATAGCGGGTGGGAAAACGATCGAAGAAAATGCCAAGATTTTTGAAAATGTACTCAAAGGGGCGGGTTCTCCCGCGCAGGAAGCTGTTGTAATTGCCAATGCCGCGGCTGCTTTGGAAACATCTCACCCCAAATGGAGTTTTGATCAGGCCCGGGAAGCTGCCAGAGAATCCCTAAAAAGCGGCAAGGCACTGCATGTCTTTAAAAAGTTAATCGAACCCCAAACATTAGTGCCCGTAAGCTAACTCTCATGAATATTTTAGATAAAATTATCGAGCGGAAAAAACAGGAGGTTATTGAGCGGCAATCGCTTGTCCCCGAAAAACTCCTTCAAAAAAGCATATTTTTTGAAGGACAATCTGTTTCCATGAAGAAATACCTGCTTAATCCGGAAAAAACAGGCATAATCGCCGAATTCAAAAGAAAATCCCCCTCCAAGGGTTGGATAAATCAAACCGCCTCCGTAGAAAAAACAACGATCGGATACATGCAGGCCGGTGCTTCGGCATTGTCTATATTAACCGATGCGGAATTCTTTGGAGGAAGTACTGAAGACCTGATGACTGCCCGTAAATATAACTTCTGTCCCATTCTTCGAAAGGATTTTATAATCGATGAATATCAGCTTTTGGAGGCCAAATCAATGGGTGCAGATTGCGTCTTGTTGATTGCGGCGGTGTTGGAACCCAAAAGGTTGGAAACATTGGCTAAATTTGCGAAAGGGCTGGGGATGGAAGTGCTGATGGAAGTTCATGACAGGGAAGAACTGGACCGTTCATTGAATCCCTATCTGGATGTCGTAGGCGTAAATAACAGAAACCTCAAGACCTTTGAGGTAAGTTTGGATACTTCGCTAAGCTTGGTAGATTCTATTCCAATGGAGTTTGTAAAAATTTCAGAAAGCGGGATTTCTGAACCAAAAACGCTTATCCAGTTGAAATCAGCGGGTTATCAGGGATTTTTGATTGGGGAAAACTTTATGAGAAGTATCCGGCCTTATCAGGCAGCCTATAATTTCATGAATGAATACCGGAAGTTGCTATCCGAAAACACTCCAAAGTTGGCCTTATGATCATCAAGGTTTGTGGCATGAGGGAGGTTGAGAATGTGGAGCAGTTGATCTCGAACGCAGCACCCGACTTGATGGGATTGATCTTTTATCCGCCATCTGCCAGGTATGTGGCGGGTGGGGGTGTCCCGTCTAACTTCTACAAGCAGCTGACGCAACGAAAAGTTGGGGTATTTGTCAATGAATCCGCGGAAGAAATAGCAAAAAAAATCCAGACTTATGGATTGTCCCATGTACAACTTCACGGGGACGAATCCCCGGAATTTATTGAGAAATTGAAATTACATACCTCCGCGCTAATCATCAAGGTATTCCGAATAGGATCTGATTGGGATTGGGAGCAGGTCAGCCCCTATGTAGGCGTGGCGGATTGGTTTTTATTTGACACCCAAACGCCTGATTATGGGGGATCCGGAAAAACGTTTGACTGGGGAATTATGGAAACATATCCCCATGAGGTCCCTTTTCTCATAAGTGGGGGAATTGAAGAAGGACATGTTGATGCGATTACCTCCCTTGCCAAAAGGATTCCTGCCTGTCTGGGGGTGGATATTAATTCCAGGTTTGAAATCAGTCCGGGACTAAAGGACATAGCGCAGGTTAAAACATTTATAGATAAAGTAAGATTAGGTTACAGGACTGCCGATGTTAGTCGGTAAAAACAACAGGATATGATCAAGGTAGATGAAAATGGGTTTTACGGCAAGTTTGGGGGGGCATTTATCCCCGAAATGCTTTATCCGAATATAGAAGAACTCCGGGAGAATTACCTTCCCATTATTAATTCTGAAGAGTTTCAGGTTGAGTTCCAATACTTGTTAAGGGATTATGTGGGAAGACCCACCCCACTTTTCTTGGCGGAAAGGCTGTCAGAAAAATACAAGGCAAAAATTTATCTGAAGCGGGAAGATTTGTGTCACACTGGAGCCCACAAGATAAACAACACCGTTGGCCAGATCATTTTGGCCAAAAAGCTGGGAAAGAAACGCATCATCGCTGAAACCGGTGCCGGGCAACACGGGGTGGCTACGGCTACGGTGTGCGCGCTTATGGGCATGGATTGCACAGTGTACATGGGTTCGGTGGATATGGAGCGGCAAAAGCCGAATGTAGCGCGCATGCGGATCTTGGG
>JBBQXZ010000313.1:0-5592 GCA_038209145.1 Cytophagales bacterium
TTTAAAATTTTTTAAGACAAAAAAATATAATATTTTTAATATAAAAATATAAAAAAATAAATTAAATTAAAATTTTAATACGATTATTAAATTTTAATTGATTTGGTACTCTTCTTGTAATCTTAGTTATTAAACAAAGCAATTGCAACTATGAAGTTTTCAAATATAACAGAAACCCCTGGAAACGGAATTCCTTCAGTAATAGGAAACACTCCCCTGGTACATCTGTCCAAGTTATTTCCGGAATATGAGGTTTACGGTAAAATGGAAATGATGAATCCAGCCGGCAGCATCAAAGACCGCACATCGAAGTTCATCATAGAAGAATCATTAAAAATGGGTTTGATTGATAAAGAAACCGTTATCCTGGAAAGTACTTCCGGGAATATGGGGATTGGATTGGCCCAGATATGCATGTATCATGGATTAAAACTTCATCTGGTAGTAGATCCTTATATCAATCGACAAACATCCCACCTGCTGCATGCTTATGGAGCAGAGGTGGAAATTGTATCGGAAGCAGATGAATCCGGTTCTTACCTGAAACAAAGAATAGCCCGTGTACAGGAATTATTGGATAAATATCCCAATTCCTTTTGGACCCAGCAATACGAAAATCAGCTGAATCCCCTAACCCACCATCAAACTGCCAAAGAAATTGTTTCACAGCTGGG
The DNA here is from genome assembly GCA_038209145.1 of Cytophagales bacterium. Classification (GTDB taxonomy): domain Bacteria; phylum Bacteroidota; class Bacteroidia; order Cytophagales; family Cyclobacteriaceae; genus Lunatibacter. The sequence goes on from JBBQXZ010000313.1 coordinate 675, forward strand.
AAGAGCGCCGGAATATATATTTATTGCCACGAGTACCTGCGGGACTTTAATGGGCTTTGCGGATTATTCACATCGATACCATAGAGACACGTTGGTAGTTCCTGTAGATGCCTGCGGGAGCGTAATCTTTGGTGGAAAATCAGACAAAAGGGTTATCCCGGGTTTTGGTGCATCGAAACCTTCCAGTTTCGTCAACAGGGAATTGGTAGCGGATCCAATAATGATTGAAGAATGGGAGAGCATTACAGGTTGCAAGCAACTTTTAAAGCATGAGGCCATTTTGGCCGGCGGATCCACAGGGGCTTTGGTAGCCGCCGTTCAGAAGTCAGGCATTATGCCCGGACAGCAAGCCGTAATCATTATCTGTGATCGGGGTGAGCGTTATCTGGATACCATTTATTCGGACGATTGGATCCGAAAAAATTATGGTATCGAAACCCTTGAAAAAATAAACAAAACCGTACATGAGGATCTGGTCCCAGCAGGCGTTTGCCAAAATTAATCAACAAAACAAGGCATTCATTCATAAACACCTCTTTGGGAAAATCGAATCGGGTTCAGAATATCGGATTGGTATAGTAGGCGGAGGGCCAAAAGGGGCTTACGCCGTAGAGCGACTGGCCAGTATTTGGAAAGCACATTTGCCTGATGAAAAGCTGGAAATTATTTGTTTTAATACCGATGAGCATTTTGCCAGTGGTCCAAATTATCTGCCTGAACAGCCCGATTACCTGTTGATAAATTATAGCTTGGGAAACGTTAATTTTTGGACTGAAGAACCAGAGCAGTTGGTTGTGGAAAGACCATCACTTTGTGAATTCATAAACAATTATCAAGATAAGGTCCGGCAAATTGCCCATCCCGAAGATTTTTGTTCAAGGGCACTTACAGGCATATACCTGCAACATTGTCTTTGCCAGGTGATTTCCTCACTGCCTGAAACGATATGTGTTAAGTTGGTTACTGCTGCTGCTACTTCATTGGATTTCAATGATAAAGCATTGATTCTTTCCGACGAAATGGGGAACGTTTACTCCTTTTCAAAGGTAATTTTCTGCACAGGCCATAGTTACGCTTTTCAGGACGAGATATCGAATCTATTGAGAAAAGAGACTGCATGTAAAGGACGCCTCACCTATGTGGAACAAATCTATCCAATTGCAGGCTTGCGTAAAACTGACTTTGCAGGTAAGAACGTGCTTGTCAAAGGGATGGGATTGACCTTCGTGGATGCAATATTGGGATTGACGGAGGGGATGGGGGGAAAATTCGTCTCCAACGAAAATTCGTTGACATATATCCCCTCCGGATTGGAACCGGCGAGGATATATCCATTTTCCAGAACGGGACTTCCCATGCTTGCGCGTCAAGCAGGGGGAGCTGAAAACCTGCGGTTAAAATATTTTACCGATAATTTTGTCGAAAGTTTATTGCTTTCAGGAAAAAAATTGGCATTTGAAGCGGATTTGTACCCAACCATTGAAAAAGAATACCGCTATCAATTTGTTAAAAACCTCCTTAACCGATATGATGGATCAATTGATTTGGAAGATGCATCCATCAGCCTGGAAGAGGTGGAATATCTGGCTCAATCCGCCTTACCGGATTTCACGGCGTTCGATCTTCAAAAGTTTTTAATGCCAACACTTGGAACACATTCCCATCACAATGCCGTGTTAGACTATATAACCCAATCTATTGCACCTGCTCATTTCCCCCCTGAAGTGCAGTCCATTCAGGATATGTCAGCCGTATGGCGTGCCATATATCCCAACTTCCGCAAACTTTATAACTTCGGGGGATTGTCAGGCAAAAGTCAGGAACTGGTAGATCTACGCTATTTCGGGTACTTCCAACGGGTTAGCTACGGCCCCCCCATTCGGAACATGCGAAAAATCCACGCGCTTGCCGTCGCGGGTATAGTTCGCTTTGATATTGGGCCATCTCCAACCTTAAGCATTAATTCCGATAGACAATTATTTGAAATTGAGTCGGAAGGTATGTTGATGAAAATTGAAAGTGAAATACTGGTAAATGCACGCATAGCCAAGATTGGCAAAATCAGTTCCCACCAAAGTATTTACAAACAACTTCACACCAAATATGGCATACAGCAGTATCAAAACGACAATTATAAACCGGGCTGCTTTGAGCTGGATGAGGAAGGAGCCTTGATCGGTTTGAAGGGCGTTACCTTAAACGGAACTCCTACAGAGGGTTGGACTTTGGATAACGAAAGTCTCTCCCGTACAAACAATAATTTCATAACGCCTTGGGCAAAAAAACTAGTAAAAAATTATGTCAACAGAATATCCCAAATTAACCCCTATTGTCCATCCGTGGATTAAGGACATCACCTCTCAAGGATCATTACTCAATAGCTGGATAGGGCAATATGGCTCTCCGATAAATATCCATAACCTCATTTCATTTGGTCAAAATTATTTGAGATTTAACCGAATGTTTCATAAATACGGTGTGAGCAGCAACGTATTTTTCGCCCGAAAAGCCAATAAGTGCAAATGCTTTGTCTGGGCGGCCAAAAAATATGGATTTGGCGTGGACACGGCAAGTCTAAACGAAATTAAAGAGTGCGTTCAGGCTGGATTAAGTTCTGATAAGATAACGATAACAGCTGCGGTAAAAAACAGGGAACTTTTGACATATGCCATGGAGCATCATATTCCTGTCGTTTTGGACAATGAAGATGAATGCCATCTACTACAGCAGCTATTGGAAGAAACTGACAAGACTTTAGAAGTCGGTTTTCGGATAAGTGGATTTGAACACTTGGGAAAAAAATTATATTCCAGGTTTGGATTCGATCTACAAGAACTCCCCGGATTCTTGAGAAACAATTTAAGCCCTGAGGGGAAATTTAACAGGTTCCATTTTAAGGGGCTACATTTTCACTTGTCCGGCTACTCCATTGAGGAGCGCATAGCGGCGCTTTCCCAGACACTTGATTTGGCCAAACTTATTTCCAAAGACAATTTTAAAACGTCATTCATTGATATGGGTGGGGGAATATTGATGAACTATCTGCGCTCAGCCACAGAATGGAATGAATTTCATGTATCCCTGAAAAAATCTCTCCAGCTTGAAAACGAGGAGATTACATTTAGAAAGGATCCTTTGGGATTAATTCAGCTGGAAGATAATGTATATGGTGAGGCTAAAGTTTACCCCTATTACAATGAAATCAATCAGGATAAGTTTATTGAAAAAGTCATAACTGGACACAAAGGCGGTCTCCCGCTATTTCACCATCTCAAACAACAGCATATTGAACTTAGAATAGAGCCTGGAAGATCCCTGTTGGATCAATGCGGCATAACAGTGGCAAAGGTGGCCTTTCGGAAAAAAGATGCAGAAGGTCGCAACTTGATTGGTTTGGAAATGAACAGGACCCAGATGTTTAGCTCAAGTGCTGATTTTCTTTTAGATCCAATCTTCATCCCAGAGACAAAAAAAGAGGTTGCTAACTGTGAGGTTTACTTTGTGGGAGCCTACTGTCTGGAACAGGAATTAATTTTGAAACGAAAAATAGTGTTACCCCAATTTCCGGAAATTGGAGACTTGGTATGTTTTGTCAACACTGCGGGCTACATGATGCACTTTTACGAAAGTGAGGCACACTTATTTGACCTGGCCAAAAATTTAATCGTTGAAAAAATTGATCGATGGTATGTTTACGAAGACAATGAATACATATCAAGCGAAGAGTTGGTAATGTAAAAATTTCCTGTCATTTGATAATCCCAAATTGAAATTCCTTGTTGTCAGTTGGTTATCCTATATTTATTTTAGGAATTGTCATGTATTGGCTAATGTATTGGCATTGTACTGCCAAATACTTACCTATTCAGAATATTTATACTTTATTCATCATTTACTAATGTAATTTCGATGCATGTTAGCATTTAAAAAACAAAATGCCTACCAAATATTTGGTAGGCACTTATAGAATAATTGGTATTATATTTAAACGCTGTAGGGTCAAATAAAAGTCGTTAGATACTATCTATAAACTTTTTTACCTGCTCTTTTGATTCGCCGGTTTTCTTTTGAATCTTTCCAATAAGCTCATCTTCCTGGCCTTCTGCATAGGTTAGATCATCATCGGTAAGTTCTCCATATTTTTGTTTTAACTTACCTTTTACAATGTTCCAATTTCCTTTTAATTTATCTTCTGAAGCACTCATCTTAATATTGTTTAAATTAGAAATAAACTATTAAATTATACAATCTATAATACATAAATTATGCCTATCAAAATTAAGGTTATAAAAAAATTCCCAAAACCTTAATCATCAATAGTTTATAAGTAATAAAGCGTATACTGCCTTATAATCATATTAATATCTCAGACATAATTCCTCAAAATGGGGAATTAAATTAACGTCTGTTGTAAATCAATTTGGGAATCTATTTCTAATCAATGGGGAATAAATTACTCAGTATTGACTTTTATTCTTGAGCTAAATTTTTATGTTTTATAACATACTGCAATTCAAGTGTTTAGTAAGATGTATAACCAGATTTTTTAAAAAATACACAATGGCACAACTGTTGTAAAGTATATATTATAATCAGATACATAAATATTTTACTGTTACCTAATTAAAAAAAACCACTTATGTTTTAGTGTCGATTTGTCTACACATTGGAAAAAAAGATAAAAGTCAGAAATATTTATCTTGGTTGGAAGAAGTTTTGAAACGCTTAGTAACTCTTTACAAAAAAATAAAGAAATAGGTTTTTAGCAGTTAGAGATCTGAAATATTGAAGATAGGGTGATTTTTGATGATTAATTATTTTTTAAGGCTGAGGCTAACAAAACATTAGCTTCATTTTTTGAATATTTTTTCTATGCCTTTTTTAATGCTAATTTCACGAAAAGTCAAAAGTAATGTAG
>JBBQXZ010000314.1:0-5557 GCA_038209145.1 Cytophagales bacterium
GATGGATTTTTTTGGATGGATCCGCTGTCCTGTAATTGGGACAAATCCCTTGGAAATCCCATCCTGGTAGGTATTGAGTCCCTTCGTGCTTTGCGGCAGGCCTGTCACCGCATGTCCTTACAGGCAGCGGATGTGGCCGGGATTTTTTATACAAATGCCATGAAGCTTCTGGATAAGGCAACCCAGAAACCAATTTCCAACCAGGACTATTATACCCATGCCAAGACCCGGATTCCCGGCGGTGTGCAGCTGCTTTCCAAGCGTCCCGAAAACATGGCACCTGGCTTTTGGCCGCCTTACTTTAAGGAAGCCAAAGGATGTTCTGTCTTGGACTTGGATGGAAGGCAGTACTATGATTTTTCTACCAATGCCGTAGGATCTTGTTTGCTGGGCTATGCCCATGAAGGGGTAAACGAGGCAGTGATCCGTCGGGTGCGTCACGGCAATATGTGTTCCCTTAATCCCCCCGAGGAGGTGGCACTGGCGGATGAACTTTGCCGGATCCATCCTTGGTCCGAAAACGTACGCTTTGTCCGTGGAGGGGGAGAAGCTTGCGCCATGGCGGTGCGGATAGCCCGGGCCACTTCCCGGCGTACCAAAATTGCCGTGTGTGGGTATCACGGCTGGCAGGATTGGTATTTGGCCGCCAACCTGGGTGAATCGGATGCCTTGCGGGGTCATTTACTGCCAGGTCTTGAGCCGTCCGGCGTACCTGGAGAGCTGAGGAATACGACCCTGACATTTCGGTACAACGATATGGAGGGTTTTAAGCAATTATTGGCAACGCACGGACATGAATTGGCGGCTATCGTGATGGAACCGTGCAGAAACGTACACCCAACTCCCGGATACTTGGAGCTTATCCGGGAGGAAACACGGAAATATGGCTGTTTACTTATTTTCGATGAGATTACTGTTGGCTGGAGATTGGGGTTTGGCGGGGCGCATCTTCTGTATGGAATCCGGCCCGATATGGCGATTTTTGCAAAAGCGCTGGGAAACGGCTATCCCATCGGTGCGGTTATCGGAACAAGGGAAGCAATGGAAGGGGCGCATGGATCTTTTATCAGCAGTACCTACTGGACGGAGAGCATTGGTCCTGTGGCGGCCTTGGCGGTTTTGGCGGCGATGCGGGAGACGGATGTTGCGGAACATGTTCGGAAGGTAGGTCTTGGTGTGCAGGAAATCTGGCAAACCCAAGCCCGGGAAGCAGGACTGCCCGTGAAGGTATCTGGGTTTCCCTGTTTGTCATCCTTGTCCTTTGACCATCGCGACTCGGAGGTACTGCGGACCATTTTTACCCAACAAATGTTGGAAAGGGGGTTTTTGGCCGGAGCTGCTTTCTACCCAACCCTAGCCCACACGGAGCGGATTGTGGGGAAATATGCCGATGCGGTTGGGGAGGTGTTTCGGTTGATTGCTACCCACCTGAACGATGGAACCGTTGAAACTATCTTAAAAGGAGAAGTAGCCAAGAGCGGGTTTGCCCGGTTGATTTAGGGGGAAACTATTTTGAAGAAATCTACAAACCTTCCAGGTGTCATGGATGTCCGGCGCAAGTATGAAAATTTGGGTTGAAAAACATTGAAACTTGAGATCGATTGTTACTCTAAAAAGACATGGAGGGGCTAACCAATAATTAACCACGGGTTCAAACCCGTGGCAAGTGAATTTATTTTGTCTGCATTGTTGTATTTTCCAACAACAATGAAAACAAAATTTAACCTACTAATTATCTTCGATTACTAGTTTGAGGAATAGCCGAGTTTAGGCTTGAAGGTTTTAACGCTAGGAAATATAGATCGTGGAGGTGTGGACACATATGGCCTAAATTGCCGTACTTTGCGGTCCCCATATGAAATTAGAAACGTTCAAATACACCGCTAACTTTTGCGAAGAAAATATTTGGCATTTGTGTCAAAACTCAGACTTGGCAGCATACACCAAGACGGTGTTGATCATCTCCAATAGCTACAGAAACTGCCCCTTTTGGCATCAGCAGTCAGCCATAGGGGCGGAACCCGTGCGCTGGGATTATCACGTCATCCTTCTTGCCGCTTCCGCTGAAAAAAGCCTCATCTACGACTTTGACTCCACATTGGATTTGCCGTCTCCCCTTGATGTATATTTAAACCTTACTTTCAGGCCTGGTACTCCCATTTGGGAAGAGGATAAACCGCTCTTCAAGGCGATAGCGTCACACGATTTTATCCGTTGTTTTTATTCCGACAGAAGCCACATGATAGATGGGGAAGGAGACTGGAAATTTGCTCCGCCAAATTGGCCGTTGATCAACAACAAGGAGGAACTGCCTTTGCCGGCCTTGCTGGATTTTGGTGTGACATCCGGGCAAAAAATCTATAGTTTTGAGGAGGTTATGGCGATGGGTATTCAAAACTGAATACGATCAGCTAGTGTCAATGAGTCCCAAGCCCAAGCTTATACCTGTAACCAAAAAATGGGTTTATTTAATAAACCATTTATCGTTCTTTTAAATCACTGTGTGCTTTAAGGATTGTCAATCATATAAGACATTGAATAACATATAAGGGCTTTTTTATAGCTTATATTAACTTATATGCCTTATATGGTTTTTAATATCATTTGCTTCTTCAACGATTTTAAACTACCTAAGACGTATAATTTGAGATTCTTGGGTGTTAAAAATGGCCTTATAAGGTTAATTAAAACGTTGTTTCAAACCTCCCCGCTCCTGGAAAACCCGCATGCCAGGAAAACTCCGTGCCCTGGTATTTATCTTCTGATCCGTCATGGTCGTAGACCTTGACCTGAAGGAAGAATGTTTTCAGGGATTGACGGGTAAAGATTTCTAGCAAGCGGATGGGGAGCATTAGGGTAGTGGTATACCCGCCTTCTTCCAGTTTGCTGGTCAAAGGAATTGCCGCAAATAGCGGTTCTGAAGATTTGAAAGGGGGATGCTGATCGTCCGAATAAGGGCTAAACCCAATCCTGAGGTTCTTGTAGGAATTTTCTCTGTCTCCCACTTCAGCGGGAAAACGGAACAGAAATTCCATCCCGTCCTTCTCCCAATAATTCCTAAAGTGATTTTCTATAACATCCTGATCGGTCACATTCGCTTTCAGGTAAAGATGTTCCTTATCGTAACTCACGGAAAATGTCAGGGAACAATCGGCCGGTCCCTGCCAGGTATGGGCGTAGTAGCCCAGCTTTCCGGGCTGTAGGACGGTAATCTCACTAAGGACTTGACTATCTCCTTTTTTGTAGCTATTTACAGAGAAGGTTTCGGCTACGTAGAGCTCAAGTTGGGACTCCAAGTGTAAATAGGGCTGCTCTTTAGATTCTGTTTCCAAGCTATAATTCAGGACAAGTGGTCCTTCCTTTTGGGAATAATTGGTCGCTTTAATCTTTAGGGGTATGTCAAGGGTTTTGCCTGGAAGGATCATTTGATTGGTCTCGTGAATATGTGGAATCAGGGTGGGATTATAGAAAAAGCGGCCTTCGAGTCTGAGAATTTGATCCGTGTAATTGGTCAAGCTTACTGTTGTCTCCAAAAACTCGGTTCTTTGATCCCGGTAGATGGGGGAATAACTTAAGGTACTGCTTTGCGAAAATGCGCTCCCAAGGACGGCACCTCTATCTGTCACCACATCATCCGGCAATACCCCGTCCAAGGTCAAGTTTACAACAGCTGTCTCCGTGTCATGGGAGTGAACCAGCGCAATCTGGTCAAACTCCCCAAATTCGGGTCCCAGTAAATTGCTTCCTCCTCCGGTGGTCGATAGCACGTAGTAGTTTCGCCCATTGCGCACCGCTTTTTGGTAGTGATGTGTATGACCGGCAAATACGGTATACGGTCTGTCCCCAAACCACCCCTCAATTTTTTGAAAGTTCCGCTGTGAATCATCACGCCACAGCGGACTATGAACCAGCATAACGGTTTGCTTAACGTTGGGATACCTCTCCAAAACCTCCCTGAAATACCCGGCTTGGGCAGCACTGATTCTCTCCTCACCCTCTTCTTCACTGTTTAAAACCATAAACAGCACTCCCTTATAGACAAAATGGTAATAGGTTTTGCCATAAAGGGTTTCCCATTTTTTGACCAACAAGTTATTGGTAACATCATGGTTGCCAGGCATGTAAAAATACGGCATGTTCAACTTGGAAACCCACCCATTAAACTGCTCCCACCAGCGGTCAATCTGTAGACTGTCTTCCGTATATCCCTCGATCATGTCCCCAATGCTGATGACAAATTCGGGGCGGAGGCGGTTGAGTTTATCTACCGCTTCGGGAAAAACCCCCTCCCGGTATCCCCCCGTCAAATCAGCCACGATCGCAAAAGTAAACGCCGCATCGTCATCCAAAAACCGGGTGTGCGTCCAGGGAGTAGGGCCGGACTTTATGTCCGTTTGGAATTTGGGATGATCTTGGGCGAAAACGGTAGCAGTGAAAAATAGGTAAAGGAATGCTGAAAGGGCGAGAACTAATGTAAGTTTCATAAATGAAAGGGGGTGAATGCATATCCGCAAAAATAAAGAACTATTTCCTTGATCCCAATTAAAGGAGGGCAGAGAACGTTTTTCCGCTAAGTATTTCCATTTTTAATTACCTGATAATTAAACGCCCTTTTAAGTTAACACAGCCTTTGCGTGGTTTTATCAAAAGCTTAGAAAGAGCCTGAATTTTTGCGAACACAGTGATAAACGAATCTGAAATTAATTGTACTTTTAACGAATCAATCAAAATAATATAGACAAAATGAAATTATTTGGAAGCTATTTGAAAAACAGGTAAACAGCTTGGACTGCGATTGCGGAAAGCTGCTGCTGAACTGGAAATGGACACTCCATTTTGACCATAATTGAACGTAACGAAAAAGCAGCGGCAAAAGAATTGTTACCAGTCTTTTCTTCTACATCTTTAGACATTCCAATCAAAGAAATACAAATATGCTATCTGTGGACAGCAGGTCTCACAAAGACAGAATGCCAACAGTTCGTAAAAACATCGACGCCAACCTGCCTAAGGGAGAGCAGGAAGACGATTACAGTATCATTCTCACCACAGAGGTATTGGCAAAAGGAATCAACCTTCATCGTTCTAATGTGATTGTAAACTATGATACCCCCTAGAACTCGACTCGATTGATGCAGCGCATCGGGCGTGTGAACAGAATTGGCTCAACAGCAGATGAAGTGCACGTTTTTAGCTTCTATCCAACTGCCAAGGTCAATAACGAAATTGAGCTGGAGAAAAAGGCGATTATGAAATTGCAGTCTTTCCACGCTGCTTTGGGCGAAAATAGCTAATTTTACTCGCCAGATGAATAAGCCGAACAAGAATTTGAGAAGAAAATTGTGAGGGTTAAAACCTTGAATCCTAAAATCATTATTACTGAAAGTTTTAGCCAATGAGCCAAAGTTCTAAAGAACATCAAAATATAGAATGGAAAGAGTCTTGGCACAATGACTATTTCAAGTGGATTTGCGGTTTTGCCAATGCACAAGGTGGCACTTTGTTTATTGGTATGGATGACGGCGGTAATGTCAAGCACCTAGAAAACGCTAAAAAA
>JBBQXZ010000315.1:0-5551 GCA_038209145.1 Cytophagales bacterium
TTCTTCTACTTGAATTCGTTTTCCGATCTTAAACGATGAGGTGAAAGATTCTTTCCTGAACAGCCAGTGACCATCAAATCCTATCCCTACAAATAAACCTGCTGATGAGTGGAATAGATTGACCGAATTACCAGGAGCAGACAAGATACCATTGAGCGAAGTAGGTGTAGCAGTAGTATTGGAGAGAAATAGATTGGTATCTGTATAGCTGAATCCAACTTGGGGATAAATGGCAAATCCATCTCTTTTGTACACATGGTAGGCAAAGTTGAAGGAATAAGTCCAGGGGTTTCTTTTGGACATGGCTCGTGCAGGGATATCGGTGATGTTGATTTGATTGCCCCAAAACATATCTGCACCCATCATAAATCGATTTAATCTGTAATTAAATCCAAACCCATAATTCAAATGCCCTCTTGGCAAAATGGGATAGTTATTTTGCAAGAGGTTTTCGTTGATATTGGCATAGCGACTAATGGTATATGCCGGAATGATGAGATATACTTGAAGTCCCCGCTTATAGTCTGATCGATCCCTGATCACTTTCCCCTCCTCGGGAAAATCTTGGGCGAAAGATTCGCCCAAGATGAGTCCAAAGAGTATTAGAAATAGTAGCTGGCCTTTAAGCATTAGAGTTTCATTTTGAATGAAAGGAGACGAAAATTTAATTCTCCATTCATGTTTTTTTAGATTATACAGATGGTCAGAAATCATCCATCCAAGGCGCGCCTTTTTTCCAATTTCCTAAGACACCCATTTCAAATTGAATATTGAAATACGGGAAATTGTCTAACGGAGACTGCTGGAAGTTGGAGAATGACGATTCCCAGAAATACCCTGTGTTGGTTGGAATTCTGTATGAAAATTTCAACCGCATCGTGGAGGTCGCTTCTCTCCAAAACTGGGAGATTGATGCTCCCATACCGATGATTATTCCGTCGGAGATATGTAATAAATTGACAGAGGTACCAGGGTTTTGAAGGAGAGAGGCGAAATCATCATTTGGCGTAGGTTTAGACAGAAATAGATTGCTCTCCACAAAAGAATAACCCACAAATGGAAACAGAGTGAAAGAGTTCTTTAGTTTTATGTGATAATTTAAAGTGAAATTAGCACTTAAAGATCTTCTAAGGATCTCGGAATTCAGTGTTGGGTTACTTCTATTTTGATTTCCGATTGCGAAATCAAATCCAGGTTCAAATCTTTTAATTCTATAATTAAATCCCAAACCATAATTGAAGCTTGATCTCGGAATGGCAGGATAGCCACTTTCGACCAAAAGTTGGTTGATATTGCTAGAAGGAGAAGTCATGAATGCCGGTAATACTAAAAACAGGCTCATTCCCCTGTCAAAATCAGGACCCGTCTGCTCCGGCAGTCTGAAACCCTTTTGGGCATTGCTTGATACACAAAGACTGAGAGTTAGTATAATTAAAAGCTCTTTTTTCATATTACCAGGCTATTTTGAGTCCATATTTTCCTTCTTTGACTATTCTTTTCCATTTTAGATTTGAATTGGTTAAGTGTGCTGACCCCCTATCAAACGGAACGTTTCTCAATTTTGTTAACCGTGTTGAGTAGGTTTTTTTGGCATAAACGAACAAAATAATTTCTCTTGAAAGAATTTTATCCGCACGCCCTCTATTTCATTCGGCTGAACTATCCCTGACAAGTTGCTCCTCAGCAGAGCTTGTTTCCTTTTTTTCAGCCTTATAAAGATATAACCTCTCTGTTGTTCTTTGCAAGTAAAAATCCCACTTGTTTTAATCCCTTTTTAAGGAGTGATTTGTACGGACTTTTATAGTCTGCATCTGAATGTATCCTATCGTGGTTGTAGAAATTTGGCCCCCTGGTAAGGGTCTCAAAGCAGTCCTTTGTTTGCTCAAATTCATAGCTCCTGCAATTGCTTCTTTCCATATGCTGTGGTAAGATTCTAAGTCTGCACCTAATTATTTTTCTATCCAGTACGAACGATTGTCAGTGCACTAGAGAATCATCATCAAATTAAGGTAGGAAACCCAGTGCGGGATGAGAAAGAGTAGGCTGTTTTTCATGTTTATTATTTATGAATTTTCTTTTTTGAAGGAGTATCCTGAGAAAGCCGTTAGGCCGGAAAGGAGGATGGGAAAATGGAGTTTTTAGGGGTTCATTGATTTAATCTCTTCTTCACCGTTTATCGAAATAGTGGTGATTTCTTTGGCCTCAAGATTCATTTTCATCAGATCAAATGAGCGGATTTGGCTGTTCTCATAGGTGCGGAAATAATAGCGCTTTGCCTTGAGATAGCTGGCCGCCGTCCAAAGCGTATAATCAGCGAGGATGTTTCCGTGTTCGTCCTTCTCCTGTTCACGTGCAGCTCCTTTGGGAATATCGAATTGATTCAGCACATGGAAAGCCTGAAGAACTGCTTCCCGCCCGGTCTTTGGCGTGGGTACCGACTGGCTAAAGGCGACTGCCCGCACAAAGCGCGACGGCGGGGTGAAATCCCCCGGCATCCCAAGCATCCCGGAGCCTTGTCCGAGAGGCAGCAGTTTGACGAGGCCGAGTTGCACTGGAGTTGCGTTGGTCATTGGGAAATTCACGTAGTTGAGCAGGTTGGTCATGTGCCAATCGAAGGCCGGTGAGTTGGTGATGACACCAAGGGGGTTGTCATGAACTTTCAGCTTGCCGCCGACATATTCGATCACGATGCTTTTGCCGGTGGTGTCAGGCAAGATGTAATGCGCCTCCAGGGCAAAGCCCAAACCGCCAAAACCTCCGCAGGACCGACGATCTTGTCGATATTTTTCTTCACCTCATCAACGGTGGCGAAGTTCTCCAATATCAAGGATCCTACTTCCCACTGCGCAATGGTCTTCCCCGCATCCGCTGCGGCATAGGGCATGTTTTCGGCAGAGGTCGGAAAGTAGAATGTTCCGGCAGCCAACCCCATTTCATTAGAACCGTCGAAGATGACCGGTTGTCCCACGCCGTTGAGACCGACGCTGGCATACTTCGCCTTCCATTTGATTCCTTATTTGCCGTCGGATGTTGTCCCGGTGCGGGCATATCCGCGCGGAACCACGATGTGATCCGATTTAATATCGATCGCAAACCCCATCGTCCGTACAGGGATGACAGTGCCGTCTACAGCAATAAGGCGAATGCCTGTGCAGCCTTGTGTGGTGGTGTTTGCCAGCGAGCAGATAGCTACAGCCGCAATGAAGCGTAGTTTTTTCATGTTGTTTTTTTGATGATTAATTTTTTAACAGTGTTGATAAACCGTTGGAGCCATTCATCTCTTGGAAAAACTTAGGATCCTTTTTATAACGGATGTAATACACATCCTTTCTGAAAATGATATCCACCATTTCTGTTTTATTTACGGTATATTTTTTCTGAGGCCATATAGGTTTTATGCTTTGCCACTTTGGTATTCAAGCAAGGTATTTACCTGTGTGTATTAATTGGTAGGTTTGGTAGGGTCAATATTTTTAGTTGCCGGAGTTGCTGACGAGCAGTCTTGAGCAAATGAAGTTATCGTTACTAACAAATATGTCAGTAAAATAAAATTTATTTTTTTTCATGGTTTCTTTTTAGGATGTTAACTTGGCTGACTGTAAAGTTAGGGCTTTGCCAAAGGATGATTGGTGTATCAGATTTATGATTCAAGGCGACAAAATTAAAAAATAAATAAAAATAAGAGGGGAATCCACAATCCTTCCTTGTCGCAATCTATCGTTTTTTTGTCGTAAAACGTAACAATACAGTCTGCTAAGATTTAGGGACATTTAAGCCGCTTTTTGTTTCTGGTTGTTCTTTACAAATTCTAAGGGGGATATCCCTTCCATTCCTTTAAAATTTTTTATAAAAGTAGACCGGCTACCGTAGCCGCATTCTGTGGCAATGGCTTCAAGTATCAGGTTTTTCCACCCCGGGGTATTTAAATGTTCCATAAAAAAATTTACTCTGTACCTGTTTATAAACTCCCTAAAGCCAATGCCATATTCCTTATCGATAAAAGCAGAAAGCCGATGGCGGGGTATTTTGGAATCTGTTACCAACCGCTCTAAAGAATAATCCTTGTTTAAAAAAAGTTGTTGCTCGTGAAATAAATGCGCTACACTTTTTTTGTAACGGGCACTTTCAGAATGACCGATGGTAAGCGATAAATCCTGAAATTCAATTTCACCGGTATCTAATGCATCTATCTTTGGAAAAGGCTCAGTAGTTATTCGATTGATTTCTTGCCGCCCATCTTGTTGGATATCATTAACAGCGGATATAATTGTAGGCTGAAAAATACCGTATAGCAATTGGGACCGGATGAATAACTGCAAACAAATAACCAAAACAGAAACGCCAAATGCTATATTACTGTTGAAATACTAAAGTTTAATATTTTGTTGGTGAAGCCTTATTTACTCATAGGGGTTCAACTGTAGCTCCTTAAAATCAGAAACAACATTAGGCGATAACCTTGCCGTGACAGCTATTATATGGACTACCGACGATTAAAACTTTGGTAGTCAACAATGTTTTCTGTTTTTTCTTGTAAATTGACTTCCCTTCTTTGATCGTTTCCTCCACAGGATTTCCTATTACTTTTATATCTATTGAAATCACTGGGTTACCACAACAATCACCAACCATTTTTGTCCATTATATCCATCAACTGTTTTATGATCTGATCATAAAGAAGAGGCACGTACTATTACCTGATCAGCGCCAGAACTCCTGACCCTGATCAAGGCCGCGCACTCCGTAGATCGGCGCAGGACTACCTACTTCCAGTGCTCCCAAATCGGGTGCCTTTTTGGTGAAATTATCATTTACGTTTGGAATAATAACGCCAGCATCTACTGCCTTCCCCTTGGGGTCAAGTTTAAAATTAAGATCTACCGCGTAAAAAACAGGACTGGGCTTATCGCTTTTCAATGCTTGGATCGGTTTCTGAAGATCTTCAAAAATATCATAATCAACCGTTATACCATGTGCTTCAAGACCACTCGCCTGGCTAAGATGCTTTAATATCTTAAATCCTTCCCGCTCACCGTTAGGGGATAACCACACATACTGATTTTCGGGACTTTCAGAACCTTGATTTGGCCGATACCCGTTATAATCAGCTACTGAATAGGCAGTTGTATAGGGGAAAGCAGCAACGATTGTTGGCCCATCGGAACCAAGAAACAAATTATTCCGATAGTTCGAATTTGGGTGTCCACCTCCAGCGTTGTTTTCAGCAATGAACGTATTATGGTAAGCAATGAGACCCGGTACCCCTCCATGAATCTTAAGCGCTCCTCCCTGTCCTATATTATAGAGCACATTCCTGATATAGTAGGCAGGGCCACCAAATACCGGTTGAGCACTTATGCCACTCTGTGCAGCGTTTACACCCCTATTCCGCATAATGCGAATATTGTGCACACCACCATCCGCCTCAATAAAGTCATCGACCATAAGGTGTAAATCATTGTTGTAAATATCGATCGACACCGCTTTTAACTCCTGTTCTTTCTCCGGGGTGCCATAGGTTGATATACCAATGGCATCGTGGAAGAATGCA
>JBBQXZ010000316.1:0-5535 GCA_038209145.1 Cytophagales bacterium
TGATCTCTTACTTCCGCTGGAAATGGAACAGAGTCATCTTCGCTGTTAGTTACTTTTAATTCATAGGTCAATCCGACCACCGTATTTTCACTGATTTTCATAGATATGTATTTCAGCGGACAAAGGTAAGGTTTATTGAAAGGAAAAAAAACCGTAAACCTGACGTTACAACTTTTGAAGGTGATCTTCCAAATAGTGATCCATCTGGATTTGGCTGGAGGATGTCGCGGTTACCTGATTCCTGCCGCTAACCGAATCCAAATAAGAATCATGGCTGCCACAAAGCAAAAAAACAACACATTCCATTTTTTCAGAAAGGCAAACACCACCGAACAAATTCCGACAAGCAAAAATAACACCCCGAAACCCAATAAATTATTGGGAGAAAGGACCATTTCTCCTGTATAAAAATGTATACTGTCCATCTGGGTGGGGTTTGGTCTGTTAGATTCTTCTCCGCTAAGCCACCACTGCGATAGGTGGGCATAGGCCAATACCATGGAGGTTCCTATACTTGCGAGTGAGAGAAAAATCCGATTTAGCATACCTGATAAACTTGCGGTAGAGAGATTATAGATTTAATGAATGAACTGAAAGCACAGAAAACAAGGTTTGATTTCGGGGCTTTTTTTACATAACTATATTGACGATTTTTCCCGGAATGACAATCACCTTCTTTGGTGCTTTTCCTTCCAGCCATTTTTGTACCGTTTCATTGGCCAGGGCCTGTTCTTCGATCGCTTCTTTCGAAAGATCCAAAGAGAGGGTGATCTTTGCCCGCATCCTTCCGTTGATGGATACGGGGTATTCATGGGACTCCTCAATCAGATATTTATCCGCTGCCTTGGGGTATGAAGTATGAATGATGGAAGTGGCATGCCCCAGATGTTGCCAAAGTTCCTCCGCAACATGGGGGGCATACGGGGAAAGTATGATCAGGAAAGGCTCCAAGATTGCCCGTTTATCGCATTTTAACGCAGCCAACTCATTGACACAAATCATGAAGGTAGACACGGAAGTGTTGAACGAATACTTGTCAATATCTTCCTCCACCTTTTTGATGGCTTTGTGCAGCGCTTTTAGTTCTTCTTTGCTCGGTGCCGTATCCGTTACCTTAAAATTGTCCTGGGCATCGTGAAAGAGCCGCCACATTTTCTTCAGGAACTTGAACACCCCGTCTATCCCATTGGTATTCCAGGGCTTAAACTGCTCCAAAGGACCCAAAAACATTTCATAAAGGCGGAGTGTATCCGCTCCATACCGCTCGATCACATCGTCGGGACTCACTACATTGTACTTGGATTTTGACATTTTCTCCACTTCTGCACCACAGTGGTACTTGCCTTCTTCCAGGATAAATGCTGCGTCTGCGAGGTCGGGCCGCCACTTTTTGAACGCTTCCAGATTAAGCTGATCGTTGTATACGATGTTCACGTCCACGTGCATGGGGATGGTGTCATAGGTTTCCTTCAGGCCTTCGCTGACGAAGGTATTGGTACCCTTTTGTCGGTAGACAAAGTTGGATCTGCCTTGGATCATCCCTTGGTTGATCATCTTCTTGAAGGGCTCTTCGATGGTGACGAAGCCCCTGTCATAGAGAAATTTGGTCCAAAATCGGGAATACAGCAAATGTCCGGTGGCATGTTCCGCTCCTCCGATATATAAATCAACCGCACCCCAGTATTTCTCCGCTTCTTCTCCCACAAGCCGTGATTCGTTGGAAGGATCCATGTACCGGAAAAAATACCAGCTAGATCCTGCCCAACCGGGCATGGTGCTTTTCTCGATTGGGAATTCGCCTTCTTCAGTTTTGTACGTCCAGTCCTGAGCCCTTCCCAACGGTGGGTCACCGTCTTCGGTGGGAAGAAATTTGTCCACATCCGGCAATACAAGCGGAAGGTCCTTTTCATCCATCAGGTAGGGGAGTTCCCCTTTGAAATAAACAGGAAGGGGTTCACCCCAATACCGCTGACGGGTAAAAATAGCGTCCCGCATGCGGTATTGGATTTTACCTTTTCCAATGTTGTTTTCCTCCAGAAAAGCAATGGCTTTATTCATGGCATCCTGCATTTCCAGCCCATTGAGCATGTCGGAATTCATGATCGTCCCTCCTTTTCCGGGAAAGCTTCCGTTTGCCAAATCACCCTCGATTACCTGTCTGATTTCGAGGCCGAAGTGGTTTGCAAAATTGTAATCCCGCTCATCATGGGCGGGTACTGCCATGACAGCTCCCGTACCATAA
Organism: Cytophagales bacterium; assembly: GCA_038209145.1. Taxonomy (GTDB): domain Bacteria; phylum Bacteroidota; class Bacteroidia; order Cytophagales; family Cyclobacteriaceae; genus Lunatibacter. The sequence continues at coordinate 2,243 of JBBQXZ010000316.1, forward strand.
CCGGCAAGTACGTAATCGGCAACCCATATTTGGATCTTTTCACCGTTGAATGGGTTAATGGCATAGCTTCCTGTAAAGGCTCCCGAGATCGTTTTAACATCACTCATCCGGTCTCTTTCTGACCGGTTTTTGGCCATAGAAACATATTCCTTCACCACATCTTCCTGATCTGAGGTTATGAGTTGGTCCACCCATTCGTGCTCGGGTGCCAGTGCGAGGTAGGTCACCCCGTAAATGGTATCAACTCTTGTGGTAAAGACCTTGATTTGGAGATCGTGGCCCTCCACTTGAAAGACCATCTCGGCACCCAATGAACGGCCGATCCAGTTGCGTTGCATTTCTTTTACGGGTTCGGGCCAGGTCACCTTTTCGAGATCATTAAGCAGGCGCTCGGCATAGGCAGTGATGCGCATGCTCCACTGTTTCATTTTTTTGCGTTCTACCGGATGTCCGCCCCTTTCGGAAAAGCCATCCTTTACCTCATCATTGGAAAGCACGGTGCCTAGTGCGGCGCACCAGTTTACCGTAGTTTCTGCCAGGAAGGTCAATCTATATTTCAGGAGGATTTCTTGTTGGGTTTTTTCGGGAAAAGAGTTCCACTCAGAAGCACTGAAATCAGGTGTATCTTCATCGCAAACGGCCTTTATTCCCTTATTGCCTGATTGTTCAAACCTGTCAACCAAGGACTGGATGGACTTTGCCTTGTCTTCGTCGATGTCATAATAGCTGTCAAAAAGCTGCATAAATATCCACTGGGTCCATCGGTAGTAGGCTGGGTTTGAAGTTCGTACTTCTTTACTCCAGTCAAAGGCAAAGCCGATTCTCTTTAGCTGTTCGGTATATCGGGCTATATTTTCTTCAGTAGTGATGGCGGGATGCTGTCCGGTTTGGATGGCATACTGCTCGGCAGGCAAGCCAAAAGAATCATAACCCATGGGATGTAACACGTTAAATCCTTTTAGCCGCTTGTATCTGGTCACGATGTCGGAGGCGATATATCCCAAGGGATGCCCTACATGTAGGCCGGCACCCGAAGGATAAGGGAACATGTCTAGGGAATAGAATTTGGGTTTTGTCGGGTCAATGTTTGCTTTAAACTGCTGGGAGGATTCCCAAAAAGATTGCCATTTTTGTTCTACTTCACGAAAGTTGTATGCTGACATGTTTTAAATTAATAAGTATAGGATGTAATCGCTTCAAAATTAAAAAAAATAATCGGTATAAATCCCTAAATGCGTATGTGATGTGCGATTGCAAGTAATATTGCTTTTTATTCCTCCTTTACCAAAACCGCCTACTTCTACTCCTTGAGCGGAAGATCCAATTGTCCCAGAGACCTTGCGCAAAGTAAATTTCCGCACCAAAATTAAGACTGAAGTAACCGTCGTATCGGGCATTGGGTTCGTTTTCTCCAGGATCTCCACTGCCTCTTCGGGGAGCACCCCGCGAAGATCTTATGAATTCCACATTGGGTTCGCCATTTTCAAGTAAATATCTAGCCTGACGGACAGATAGGCGAAGTCTATCGGGATTTTCTCCAGAAACGTAGTCGGCAATAAGGTCTTCATAAAAACCGGACATATTAAAGGCACTCACATCATCCAAGTGATCGGTCAGTGTAAAGCGGTAGTTTCCCTCTATGAAAAAATCCATATAGACATTGGCTTTGTATTTGATACCAAGCCCCATCGGGAAAACCATGACAACCCCGGGATAGGCTATATTTTCTGTGCGCAAAGGACGAAGGTCTACCCATCGGTCCCTGTGGCGGGTCTGTGGATTATTGGTGCTTACACCTATTCCTGCAAAGACATAGGGATTGAAGAATTCACGGTTGATATTATATGTCTTTACCGGTTTCAGGTAATATTCGGCAAGCAGGGCAGCTTCCAAGTTGCGGGCTCTAAAGTTTAGCCCCCTTGGTATTCTTCCGCTTACTGGGTCAGCCAGATTATCATGACCTGAAATCTGATAATAACCAACATCTACACGGGCTTTGAGATTGGTTCCAAAAGTATACCGTCCACTGATCGCTGCATTGAATTCAGGTTGTACTCCTTCATCGTACTTCCAAAGGGAATAGAGGTCACCAAAATACTGGGTTGGGCCGAGATGAAATGCCACTGACCACGGGTCTTGAAGATTATATCGGTTAAAAGCTTGTCCACTTGCATTTGCGGTTGCTAAAGTAAAAAAAACACCAATTATAAAGCCTTTCATTCCAACCTCACTTTAACAAAATTGCTATGATTCAAATTCAAATATAATGCAATGTCCCGATTAATCGCCTATCTCTCAAGCTTTATTTTCCAAACCGGAGCGGATGTGGAGGTCCCGTTGAGGAAATGGAATTTCAATATTTGCCTCGGAAAAGCGTTTAAATATTTCATAATATAACTGGCTCTTCAACACCCTTGGTTTGCTGGTGAATTCTGTCGTCCAAATCCTCAGATTAAAATCCAGACTACTGTCTCCGAAACTGTCGAAAAGTACATCAGGAGCTGGTGTCTTAAGTATGCCGGGATTGTCCAGAGCAACTTGGATGAGGATTGCTTTTACCCGCTCTGGATTTTCTTTGTAGGAAACGCCCACAGGTATGTTGAACCGTACATTTCGGTCATGGTGTGACCAATTGATCACCGGGCTATCTATAAACTGGCTGTTGGGCACAATGATAGTGATGTTGTCATTGGTGACTACCATGGTAGATCTTGCGGAGATTTTAATAACATCCCCATTGATTCCGTTTACTTCGATCCGGTCCCCGATTTTAATGGGGCGCTCAAAGAGAATAATAAGTCCACTGATGAAGTTATTGGTAATATTTTGTAGGCCAAACCCTATGCCTACACCGATCGCCCCAGCCAGGATGCCCAGCGCGCTGAGGTCTACATTGGAATTTTGCAAAATTGTAATGAAGCCAAGACTAATAAGTATGTACTTGACGATGGTAGCTATGGATTGGCGGGTGCCAATGTCTAGGTCGTATCTGGAAAGAATTCGATTGGCCAAAAACTTCCGAACTACTTCCGAGACAATAAATATAGCCGTGATGGATACTATAAGCCAAAGCAACAATCCCAAGGTGATTTTTGAGTCACCCAAGGCAATGATGTTAAATTGTAGCCATTCTTTTACCTGTTCCCAAAAGGAACCCAAATTTCCCTCTTTAATATCTTGATATATTTTGTCCATAGATTTAGTCAACATTTTAACATTAATCTATTTTAAAAGTTCCGTCTGAAAATTAAGAAGATTAGTTGAAAGTATAGCAATAAGAAACGAGAAATTGG
>JBBQXZ010000317.1:0-5512 GCA_038209145.1 Cytophagales bacterium
TTCGCTAGTTTCTCAACGGTTTCCCTTTGAACAAAATACTGTTTATCCGCTCCAAGGTCTTCTGTTCCCCGGTCAGACTTAGGAATGCTTCCCGCTCCAAGTCAAGCAGGTATTGCTCGCTGACTTCTGTAGGAGAAGATAAGTCACCACCACTCATGACCCAGGCAAGTTTGCGCACAATTTTTGCGTCGTGCGAAGAAATGTAGGCCCCGAAACGCATACCTGATATCCCTGCTTCAAACATCGCCAGGGATGTTTTTCCCAAAACCCTAATTTTGATCTGCTGCAGTGGCTGCGTATAACCCGCTTCATAAAGGGCAAGAACCTTGGCTTTTGCATCTGCAAGCTGTCGCTTGCGGTTCAGCGTAATGGAATCCTTGGCTTCTAGATATCCGAGACCTCTAGCTTCCTCGGCCGATGTAGAAACTTTTGCCATGGCAATGTTCATAAAGGATTCCTGCAAACGGTTTAATTCCACATCACCAGGTTCGGTATTATTTGCGAATCGCCTGGTCATCTCCTTGGTTCCTCCCCCTGCCGGTATAAGGCCCACACCTACCTCTACCAGTCCCATGTAAAGCTCAGCATGCGCCTGTATCGCATCCGCATGCAAAGACATCTCGCAACCACCCCCCAATGCCATGTTATGCGGAGCAACTACCACGGGTATGGAAGAATACCTGACACGCATCATGGTGTTTTGAAACTGGGCAATCATCAGGTTTATTTCATCAAATTCCTGATCTCCGGCAAACATATACAGCATGGCAAGATTGGCACCTGCGGAAAAATTGGCCCCTTCATTACCTATTACCAATCCTTTGTATGATTTCTCCGCCATAGCTATGGCCGTGTTGATACCCTCGATCACTTCGGCCCCCAGTGAATTCATTTTTGTATGGAACTCCAAACCTATTACTTCATCTCCCAGATCATAAACAGTAGCTCCCGCATTGCCCCAAATTCTCTTATTGGCTGCTTTAAGCGTATCCAGGAGAATATATTCCCCTTGCCCTGGTATAACTACATATGATTTGGAAGAAATATCATAGTAATGCCTCTTACCATTTTCCACTTTGTAAAAACTGGAATTGCCTCCATCCAACATCTCATAGACCCAAGATGCAGGTTTCTCTCCAGCTGCTTCCATTTTTCCCACTGTCTCATTGACTCCAAGAATATCCCAATTCTCAAAAGGTCCATACTCCCATCCAAAACCTGCGGATACCGCTTGATCTATCCTATAAAGTTCATCCGCAATTTCAGGAATTCGAAACGAGCAATAACGAAACAGGTCATAGAACGTGGTACGAAAAAAATCTCCTGATTTATCTTGATAGTTAACCAAGAATTTGATGCGTTCTTTTAAATTATCAATGGATTTTGCCTCTTCAAGTGATTTAAGCTTAGGCTTTTCCACATCCTTGTATTCCATGGTCTGAAGATCAATTTCCTTCAGTTCCTTGCTACCGTCTTTATGACGGATCATTTTAAAATATCCCTGACCAGTCTTATCACCCAGCCATTTGTTTTCATGAAGTACCTTCATGCTGTTGGGTAACTCAAATCTAGCCTTTGATTCATCCTGTTCCAATACCTTTGATAAGTTGGTAGCAACACTAACGGTAGTATCCAAACCAACTACATCCATCGTCCTGAAAGTAGCTGATTTAGCCCTTCCAATTACCGTTCCGGTGAGTTTGTCCACTTCAGATACACCCATGCCCAACTTCTCGATGGTATGAATTGCTGAAATAATCGAATAGACTCCTATCCTATTGGCAATGAATGCCGGCGTATCTTTACAAAGAACAGTTTCTTTACCGAGATATCGATCTCCATAGTCCATGAGAAAATCGATGATTTCTGGCTTGGTTTTCGGACCAGGTATAATTTCCAATAATCTCAGGTATCGGGGAGGATTGAAAAAGTGGCTGCCGGCAAAATGCATTTGAAAATCCTCACTTCTACCCTCAGACATCATTTGTATAGGTATACCTGAAGTATTGGAGGTAATTAAGGTTCCTGCGGTTCTGAATTTCTCCACTTTTTCAAAAAGAGACTGTTTGATTTCAATTTTTTCTACAACAACCTCGATTATCCAATCTACAGATTTAATTTTTTCCAAATCATCATCGAAGTTTCCCGTTTGTATCCGTGAGGCAAATGCTAAATCATAAATAGGCGAGGGTTTTGACTTCAGGGTATCTTGAAGGGATTTATCCACTATTCTGTTTCTTACCATCCTATTATCCAAAGAAAGTCCCTTTTTTACTTCATCTTCTGTAAGTTCTCTGGGTATGATGTCCAATAACAGTACCCGCACACCAATATTTGCAAAGTGACAGGCAATTCTGGATCCCATAATCCCGGAACCTAAAATGGCTACTTTTTGAATTGATTTTCTCATAAGTCGTTCAAGGTTTATATCTTATTTATGTTCGCTACCTATTATTTTATTGATCTTGGTAAAAACTTCAAAAAAGGTATCCCATTCTTCCAGGCTTAACGCATTCTTTACTTTTTGATTAAAGTCCATTACTGTTTCAATGGAAATAGCCTTTTTGCGTCTTCCTTCTTCAGTTAAAAACACCCTTACAGAGCGTCTATCTTGGGTATCGGCCTTCTTTAAAATCAAACCTTTATCTTCCATTGTCTTCAACACCCTGGTAAGGCTTCTAGATTCGAGTCCCATCATAGGAGCAATTTTCGTCGCTGGTGTGCCTTCTTTCGAATTGATATTAATCAATACAAACCCAATGGATGTTGTCATGTCTTCCTGAATAGCCTTTTGATTATACATTCTGGAAATAGAATGCCAGCAAGATTTGATGTGAAAATCAACTGTCTCTTCTTTTTTCATCTATAGGTTAGTACGTATTTTTCGTTCCGAATAGCTAAATATATGAAAAAAAAGTTATGCATGCATACTAAATATTGAATTTTTTGCCTGTCATTTTTACAAAGTGGATCCGATCAGTGATCATTTGTAAAAAATTAGGTGAACAAAGTCGTGATTAACGGACAATCTGAAAGCTTATAATTTTAGATCAAGTGAAAAGTTATTAACACGCTATTACAAATAAGTTATTTTTAAATTAGAAAAACAGTAGTACTTATTAAGGTGTAGATAAGTGGGTAACTACTTACTGAGAAGTTATAAACAAGTAGATCAACATTTGGGGTAGATTGATTTGCTTGTTTTCCACAATCTAATGCTATATAAATAACTGATAATCAGTGGTTAAATTTTAATTCTATAAAATTTGTTGATATATGCACAAGATGAACATGTTTATATGATTATGTTAATCAAATCGTGTATCTGTGAGGAGAAGTGGTAAGTTATACACAGAAATGTTTTTTTGCCAATTAGTTATTTTTTGAATTGTTGGTAACCCATTAGTTGTCAGGTACTGGGATTGATGTTATGAACAACTCATCAACAGTTTGATTTTAGTTGGTTTTGTCTTTATTATCATCAGTTTTACCGTCATTTGGATTTGGTTGTTCAATTTCTGGCATTATTTCTTCCTTGTCTTGATATAGACCTGTTTCTGGGCGCGGATAAATATCAACTTCATTTAAAAGCCAACCACCCTTTAAAATGAATTCGTCTGTTTCTTTTTCTCTATCGTAATAGAAATAAATTGGTTCCGGTTGTCGGTTTTCAAAATAGTTTCCTGGATCCCACCTTTTGTTTTCATTTCTATCAATTATTGCCCTAATTTTATAATCGCCTGCCTCAATTTTAGAAAATTGGTAGGTATTTTTTTCTTCTAAGTACAATTCCTTGATCAATTCATTTTTGTCATTTATAAGTTGCAAAAGTATTGGTAGTTCTTCGGTATGAACTTTACCCGATACGCCATCCGCCAGTCGATCTTGTTTAAGTTTTTTGTAGTTTGCCTTTATTGGTTCTTTATTAAATACACCTTCAACATCTCGAATTGAAGAATCTCCTGCATATATGGTATAAATCTCAAAAGTAAGAGAATCAGGTATAAATAAATCCATTATAAGGGTTGTTCGTTTCGAACTGTCTGAAAAATGGATATTTTCTACTTTTATTGGTATGATAGCAGCGGTATCGTATTTTATAAACAAAGAATCAAAATTTATATAATCAACAGGTTTGTTAAATTTCCATTCCGACTTGATCGAATTTAAAAAGGATAAACCTGAATTGACGGAGGTCTCCAAGTCTTCGCTTTTTCGGTCGCTCGGCTCGAACTTGGCATATAGCGTAGTGTCAACCGATAAGCCTACTGAGTCTCTAAGGAGAAGTTTGACTGCTGTACTGTCATTTTTTATAGTTTTATGATATATTCTAATTGTTTTGTCGTCTAATCTATAGAACATGTTAGTTCCTATGTCGTCATGTTTAACTTCATATGTAAGTGGTGATTTACTTAGTACGATATCGTAGTTTGTACCTGATGTACTTGAGCGGTTGATTTTCAAATCGGAGAGATCTCCTTTGAATAAGTTAATATGAATCCCTGAAATATTTTCTGTGATGTTTACTGATTCAGGATAAAAGCCATAAGCTTCATTTCGGTATTCGGCTTTCAGAGAATTATTTTCGTCATGCCATGCATACATTCTAAAAATCCCTGATTTAATATTTGTGATTGAAAAGTTCCCTGCTGTATCCGCTTGACTAATATAATATGGGGGTGCTGTGAATAAGTCAGTGGTATCATTATCAGGATACAAACCAACGAGTATGTCTTCCAACTTATCTTCTTTTGGAGGAAGTATATAAGCTATTTTGCCGGAAATTGATAGACTGTCTATAACAGTTCCCGTTGAAAAAACGAGTTTTAAATTTTCCGCTGGAGTTTTCTCTGTAATATCCTGTAAGCTTTTTTGAAAATTGAATACATAAGTGGTTTCATCTTCCAGTTCTTGATTTAACTTAATATTTATTCTGTTTTTTATTGCCAGAAATTCAACTTCATCCACCTTGACTCTTGGTGTTATGATGATTTGCTTGGTTGGGTTGTCCAGAGCAACATATTCATTGAATGTTAAATTGATTTCACGCGGTTTGGTGTTGATAGAGTTGTTTTCCGGATTTGTTGCCAATAAAATAGGTGGATCTTCATCTTTTGGTCCTCCCATTGGTGAGCTCTGCTTGGCGCAAGAAAACCACGCTATTAGTATGATTGAAATAAAAAATAGATTACTTATGTATTTCATTTCTTTTTAATATAAAAAGGATACTGGAATAATTGTTTTGGTTTTTTGCTGCTGTTTTATTGAATCTGAATCCTTTTGTAACCGAAGAAATAAAGGAGATTTGTTTAGGTTGATATTTGTCTGATAACAAGGAGACGTAATATGTATCAAAAAGCATTGGCTTTTCCTCAATTATTTTAAGGCCGTATTTTTCGGCCAAAAATTGCATAGACTGCCTGTTAAAATGATAGAGATGTCTAGGGACGTCCAATGCAGCCCATTCTTCTTTATAGTGTTCGTAATCTGGAGAATCTCTATTTGGTACAGC
>JBBQXZ010000318.1:0-5502 GCA_038209145.1 Cytophagales bacterium
TTTTTGTTTGTTTTTTTTTGTGGGTTGGTTTTTGTATATTTGTGGCGCCGTTTGGGTTAAAGTTTTTTTCCCGAAGCGGCCGCCACGGGTTTCTTTTCCAGTCCTTTTCGTTGCTTCCGTTGCGTTTGCCGTTGCGCCCGTTGCGAGAGATTTTTTCACGCCACGACTACCACTGAAAACACGCCATGGCCGCCACGGGTTTTTTTCTAGTCCCTTTTCGTTGCCTCCGTTGCGTTTGCCGTTGCGTCCGTTGCGAGAGATTTTTTCACGCCACGACCGCCACGGAAAACACGCCACGGCCGCCACGGGTTTCTTTTCCAGTCCTATTCATTACGCCCGTTGCGTGAACCTTTTTTTCACGCCAAAACAACTACTGGCTTTGGCCGGGTGTTTATACATCTTCGATATGCCAATCCAAGCTGATAATGGAAGATACGGATTGACAAGGATAGCCCGGCATGCTGATTTCTCCCAGACCAGGCGGGAAGTAGTCCATTGCATTTGCCTTTTTAAGAGTTCATTTTCAGGAAAACCCCCGCTGTAAGGCTGTTGGACTCTACACCCGGTAGGTGAAGGCGGTCTCCGGTATAACTATTGGAGTTTCGTAGACCGGTGAGCCAATGTTGACGAAATCACCTTTCCAATAATCCGTGCCAGAACCCGGGACAGAGTTGGTTTTGGGAAAGTGTTGTTATATTTTCACCGGGCAATTTGTCCCTACGTCCCGAGTCTTGGGGGTAAAATAGCGGGATTTAACAATTTAGTTATTATGATTTCAATATTTTTGTCAACAGGATGTGGCGTTTTTATTGTTATCTCCGTCTGAAGAGTATACAGAAATGGACGAAGCATATTTTCTGAAAAAATAGTAAGGGATAAGAGTTTAACCAAATCAGAGAAAGATGAAAAAGATGAAATTACCTGGATGGATTGTGATGATGCTATGTATTCCATTTATATGGAGTTGCGAAAAAGATGAAATTGGCTGCTTACCGTATGAAGGGGAAATTTTTCCTTTACCGCGAAAAGGGATGGTCGGTATGTCGTGTAATGGTTTTTTAATTAAAGTAACCAACACTTCAGTAAATTCTTTTTACGATTGGGGAGGAGGTAGGGAGGACAATGTCATAACCGCCCGCATTCCAAATGGGATGGGATTTGAAGAAATTTTCGGTTTTCCCATCGACGTGGCAAAGGCCGATCAGCGGTTTTATTTTGATTTTAGGGAACTCCTTCGGGAAGAGTATAATGTCTGCACCACGGATGATACTGAACCCACTCGATGGGTATATATGACAAACTTTTCTTTGGATAGATGCAAAGCCGACAATTAACTCAAATAAAACTAAAAACTTAACTTTTATGTCATAAAAAAATTTTCAATATATGTATTGGTTTCACTTATTGGGGTTTTTCTTTTTGCCAACAATTTTAACAATGAGGACATCTCTTATTATTGGGAGGGTGAAAAAAAGTATTATTATGAAATTAAGATAAAATAGATACTATCGTGAAAAATGGATTTTTTATGAAAACAAAATTGATTTTATCTTTGTCGTTATTGATAACAAGATCTCGTTGTATAGAAAGCGTTAGACCTGAAAGCACCAATTGTTTAACTGGAGTTATTATTGGGACTGGGTGTACTGATGAAGGATGTTTGATTAAAGTAACTGATCTAAAAGACAAAGAAATTGAAGTAGATTCGGTTATAATTGACAATAAAAATATCTCAACGTTATAATGAATCTTGGGTTTCCAGATTCGGATGTTTGGCAAATTGGGGACAAAATTTACTTTGATATAAGTAATACTCCAGTTGAAAAGAATTCCTATTTATGTCAGGATTTTTATCTTTCTGCACCTCCTTACAATTTAATCAAAATTTCTAAAAGTGAATGCTTATGAAAACGATCGTATTTCTAATATTGATAATCGGTCTTTTCGCATTTAGTTGCGTAGACCAAGATTTAAAGTCTGACTGCGTGCGTGGCAGATACATCGGCAATTATTGTAGTGGGGCAGTTGTTCAAATCCTGAGCGATCACAGCATCGGAAAAGATTGGAATAACCCATTTACAACTATTTTTGGTCCAGAAACCTATGTAAACGCTGTCGTAGCAAGTATAGATACTTTATTTGCCAGAGGGATGAACCCTGATTTTTTAACCCCTAACGCTGAATTTTACTTCAAATACAGGGACGGTGGATATCCAAGAAAGCAATTTAACTACTGCGAACCTTCAGCATTTATTAACGAATTTTAGACTTGTCAAATGAAAATGTTTTATAAATCAAATTGTATTGCTATGAATGGATTACACGGATGATGCATGTATGAACATATTCACCGAAGGTCAGTCCACACGCATGCAGGCGCTTTTTGCAGCCCAAGGCATACGGGAAAGTTTTGTAACATGTGATTTTATAGCACAGGTTTGTGGATTACAGCCCTCCATCTCCGGCCCAGGCCTCCTCTGCTCTGCCAGCGCCTATATCATGCAGAATGTCCCCGCAGGAAGCACCGTGACTTGGACTGCAAGTCCCGCCCATCTTTTCTCCCATAGTTCAGGGCAGGGAAATACCACTCCATCGATCAGTCCGGCCTCCTCCTCGGCCAGGGGAATGGGCACCCTGACTTTTTCGGTAACGGGAGAGTGTGGGGAAGCCACATTTGCCAAGGAAGTGTTTGTAGGTACCCCAAATGCCGCCCTGATCGTAACCGCCTCCCACTGGGGACCGCCTATAGTCAGGGAAATCGATCCTTCCATGACTACCTACGCCGAGGCTACCTACAAGCAGGTATCTGTACCCTGGGGACACAACCACTTCACAGAGGAATATGAGTGGGACATCTGGAACACCCACTCCAACTGGAGCATCGTCCCCCAGCATGGCGGTGGGCCACCCTTCAACGCGGCTGTGGAAATAGACCTTTGGCAAAACCCGCTCCCCCCGCGGCAAACCATATACGTGCGGGCCCGCAACCCCTGCGGCTGGAGCCTCTGGCAGGAGATCTTCTGGGATGTGGTGGGCAGCTGCGGCTTCTGCGCCTTTACGGTCTATCCCAACCCGGCAGCGGAGGAACTGCGCGTCAGGCTGGACGACAGCGGAACCAAGAACGCCGACAACAAAAAGATGGCAACCTACACCATAAGCATATACGGCGAAAGCGGCAACCTGGTCTGGGAGAAGGAAACGGACAGTCAGGAGGAACACATCCCCACGGCAGGTTGGAGGGAGGGCATCTACCAGGTGCGCATCCACCACCCGGAAGGGGAATTCAGCCAGAAGGTCATTGTCAGACACTGAAAATATGAAAAGGGGAACCGATCCGCTTCCCTCTTTCGGGTTGAGTATTTTCCCCATGCTACGGGAATTTTTTTTTCACGCCACGGCCGCCACGGTTTATTTTCTAGTCCTTTTCGTTGCACCCTTTGCGAGAACCATTTTCACGTCACTATGGATACGGATGCATAATCCGTCAATGCATAACCCAACCTTCAATCCGAAAAAGGTCTTCTGGGAAGTAAAGAAATTTCATAATCGACTTCAATCAGACCATGTATTACCCTTTTCTGTCCCACAATATTCACTCGGAGTTTTAAGAAGAATGATCTGGGAAAACTGATGCATGCCCAACGTTAGAATTAAAAGAAAATGATTAACGTCGAATTATAACAGACATTGATATTTACACCATACTGGCAACATCACCCGAAAGTTTGAAAAGAGAGGTTAATGATTTTGTGGATTTTCTAAAGACAAAACCTGTACCCAAAGGGAAAGCTAAAACCCACTAAAGGAAGGATTATCCAAGGGGCTTATTCAAATGAAGTAATTCATACCTTATTTCAACAATGAAACCTGAATAATCCATATATACTTTTCTACAACTTCTTTGTCAGTTTTTTAAGGAATAAAAAAATTAGTGGTATATTCGTAAATTACTATACCACAGCATAACGTATGTCCACTCCAATAGAAAAAGTTACCTTGTCTTTAAACAGAGAACTTTTGGAAAAAATGGCCAAAAGATCCAAAAAGAATTTATCCCAATATGTTCGTGACCTTATTGAGCGCGAGGTTTCTATGAATGAGGATGAATTCGGGATTTCAGAAGATATACTGGAACTAAAGGGACTATTGAAAGCCGATGACCACACCACCAAGGAGCGTGTTCAAAAGCGGGTCATTGAAAAAATCAGAAACTATGAACATTAACCGGATTTTTATCGATACCAATGTTTTTGATGAATTATTTTTTGATGGTCCTGCCGCATCTGACATAGCTTTTATTTTTGAAAACCTAAAAAGAAGAATTCTGGTAGGCTACACTTCTCCCAAAACATTGATGGATGTCTATTATCTGATTCATGCCGAAAAGGGATGGCGTGAAGCAAACAAACGTGTCCGGCAAATTTACTCGTTGGTGGAGATTAGTCCTCAGACCCAGAAGGAGGTTAGGGAAGGGTTGGCCCTCAATTGGTCTGATTTTGAGGATGCCATGCAAATGGCTTCAGCAATAAGTCAGGTAGTAGATAAAATCATTACGTTGGATCGAAAATTCCGAAACAAAGACCCTTCATTTATTTGGTCTCCCGCTGATTTGAAAAGTTTTTTGGTAAAAAATATGACTAAGTAAAATTGATTTATTAACATCCTTCAAATCAATCTGATAGGGCTATATTTATAAAAGTTTTGACATTCGAAATTATCGTCATTTTTTCAAATGTAGCTTGGGCGATGATGACTCTATCAAAGGGATCTCCATGATGGTCTTCAAGGTCTATTATCGCCAAGATATGTTCAAATACAAGCGAAAGTATCTCAATATTGTTATTCCTGAGGTTGTGGGCTAATTCCAGAAAATCAACTGACAAATTCAGATTGCCAATTTTTATTTCAATTGCCATTTCCCATAGGGCGATATGCTGATAAAGCATCTATTCTCCAGATCTGATATAACTATTCGGCATCTGTGAGAAATCCGCTTGTCTACATTCAAAAACCAGGGATCATGAAAACGCACTCAAAGCAATTGCCAAAGAACTTCATATCAAGTTTGAAGTGGCTAAGGGAAACCTTTATGATCCTGAGTTCGTAGACAAAATCTTAAAAGGGGATCAAGATATTGCTGTCGGAAAGGGGGTCAAAATGACTGTGAAAGAGTTTAAAGGCTTATGCAAATAGAGCTAACCCCCGAAGCAAAAGACCATTTAGAATTCTGGAAAGACTCAGGTAAAATCGATTTTTACAAAAGACAGAAAAACTGCTTGATTCAATCTTGGAAAATCCTTATCAAGGAATCGGCAAACCAAAACCTCTAAAATACCAACTTGCTGGGAAGTGGTCACGAAAAATAAACAAAGAACATCGCTTTGTCTATGCCATTAAGGACAATATGCTTTATATCTATTCTCTTAAAGGACATTACTGAATAATTTATCGGAAATTTTATAACTTTTCTTGAAATTTGTCTTAAGACTACAAACAAATAAA
>JBBQXZ010000319.1:0-5496 GCA_038209145.1 Cytophagales bacterium
ATATTCCTTTTCCTGATGAAATCATTAGAATTCGAGAAAAGTATGGTTTGTCGGCAGTAAAGATGTCCGAAATTTTGGGTTTTGGTATAAATAGTTACCGGCAATATGAAGCAGCTGAAATGCCAAGCACAGCAAACGCCAAGTCAATTCAGATGATGGACGACCCAAAGTATTTTATTGATATGGTAGAATTGTGCGGAACATTAGATGAAAAAGTAAAAACAAAGTACATTCAAAAAGCACAATTATTGGTGGAGGAAAGAAAGCGAAATATTTTCAATCTGAATTTCAAAGAATATTTATTGGGGAATCATTTGGCTGATATTTATTCGGGTTACCGAAATCCAAACTTTGAAAAATTTACCGAAATGGTGGTTTATTTTTCAGAAAAGATTCAGCCTTTTAAAACTAAAATGAATAAGCTGTTATTCTATGCCGATTTTTTAATGTTCAAACAAAGTTGTTTTTCAATAAGTGGCGTTCGTTACAAAGCAATTGACATGGGTCCAGTGCCAAATAATTTTCAAAGCATATTTGAATATTTAGCTAACAAAGATGAAATAGATATTCTCACAACTGAGTTTCCGCAAGGCTATACAGGCGAACAATTCAAAGCAAGAAATGACAGACCATTCAATGCAAATTTATTTTCAGAAAATGAATTAGAAGTTTTAGAAAAAGTAGCAACCGTATTTAAACCGACAAGCACCAACGATATTATTGAGTTGAGTCATTTGGAAGAAGCGTGGAAGAAAAACGAAAAAGACAAAAGTGTAATCAGTTATGAATATGCGTTTGAATTAAATCAGATTTAATCAATTACGAATTACGAATTGAAAATTACGAAAATGAAAAGTGATAATGTAGTGCAGCAAAAGTCATTTGCATTTGCAATTCGTATTGTAAAAGTTTATAAACATCTTATTTCTGAAAAGAAAGAGTTTGTTTTATCAAAACAACTTTTGCGCTCAGGAACTTCTATTGGTGCAAATATTGAAGAGTCCATTGGGG
The DNA here is from genome assembly GCA_038209145.1 of Cytophagales bacterium. Lineage (GTDB taxonomy): Bacteria > Bacteroidota > Bacteroidia > Cytophagales > Cyclobacteriaceae > Lunatibacter. The sequence continues at coordinate 1,012 of JBBQXZ010000319.1, forward strand.
GACAGTCAGACAAGGATTTTCTTTCAAAAATTAGTATATCCTATAAAGAAGCAAGAGAAACAATTTATTGGCTCAAACTATTACACGCTACTGATTATTTATCGGAGCAAGAAGCACTAAGTCTGCTGAATGATGCAGAAGCACTTTGCAAAATTCTTGGAAAAATTCAAATCACAATGAAAACACGTAATTCGTAATTCTTAACTCGTAATTTAATATGAACACCTCTTCAATAGTAAGCAAAGTATGGAGTTTCTGTAATCCCCTGCGTGATGTTGGCGTGGGCTATGGCGATTATTTAGAGCAACTCACCTATTTGCTTTTTTTGAAAATGGCAGATGAATACAGCAAGCCGCCGCATTTCAGGATATTGCCTATTCCTGCCGAATACAATTGGGAGAGTTTGACGAATAAAAAAGGTGCAGAACTGGAATTGCATTATGCAACCCTGCTTCGTGAGTTAAGCACAGCCAAAGGCATTTTAGGACAAATATTTACCAAAAGTCAAAATAAAATTCAAGACCCTGCCATGCTTGCTAAAATCATTGATATGATTGACAGCGAACAATGGTTGGTAATGGGTGCAGATGTTAAGGGTGATATTTATGAAAAACTCTTGGAGCAAAACGCACAAGACGTAAAAAGCGGAGCGGGACAATATTTTACCCCACGTCCTTTGATCCGTGCCATGGTAGAATGTATCCAACCACAACCAATGAAAACCATAGCCGATCCAAGTTGCGGGACAGGCGGATTTTTTTTGGCAGCTTACGACTATATCGTCGAGAATAACAAGTTGGACAAGGAGCAAAACAAGTTTCTGAAAATGGAAACGTTTTTTGGAAATGAAATTGTGGCAGGAACAAGGCGTTTGGCTTTAATGAATCTGTTTTTGCATAATATCGGAGATATAGAAAGTGATAATTTCATCTCTCCGGCGGATGCTTTGATTGCTGCTTCACCGACCACCTACGATTACGTGTTAGCCAATCCGCCTTTCGGAAAAAAGAGTTCGCAAACTTTTACCAATAACGAAGGCGAACAGGAGAAAGACGAGCTGACCTATAACCGTCAAGACTTTTGGGCAACGACGAGCAACAAACAATTGAACTTTGTTCAACACATCCGTTCCATGCTGAAAACGACCGGAATGGCAGCAGTTGTATTGCCTGATAATGTTTTGTTTGAAGGTGGTGCAGGTGAAACTGTACGCAAAAAATTATTGGAAACAACCGATCTGCATACCATTCTGCGTTTGCCGACAGGCATATTCTATGCACAAGGCGTAAAAGCAAATGTGGTATTCTTTGACAACAAACCTGCAAGCAAAAACCCTTGGACAAAAGAGGTTTGGGTGTACGACTACAGAACGAACATCCACCACACCTTAAAAAAGAATCCGTTAAACATTGAAGTTTTAAAGGACTTCATTGACTGTTACAAACCAGACAACAGGAACAAACGAAAAGAAACCTATAATCAAAACACCAACTCCGAAGGACGATGGAGAATGTTTACTTATCAGGAGATCATTGCAAGAGATAAAACCAGTTTAGACATCTCATGGCTCAAAGACAAATCACTGGCAGATCTTGATAACTTACCCGACCCTGATGTTTTGGTGGAGGACATTATTGAAAACCTAGAAGCAGGATTGGCAAGTTTTAGAGAAATTATGTTGACATTAAATACAAAATAGCCATCGCAAAGGTGTAAGCACATTTGCAGGTCGCACAAACCAAAGCTTGCAAAAGAGCTTTCACCTTTCCCACGCAGACAAAATTGGATTTAAAAAAATCTCCTCCCCTTCTGAAAATAAAAAATACGCAACCGCACAACCCAACGACAGACAAAAATCAGTTGCATTGCAGACACCAAAACCGTTGGCAGGACAGCGTTTCAATTACTCGGTGGACAGAACGGGAGCTGGTAAATTGGGTTTCGCAAAAGCGGCGTTCAGTGCTCCGCAGATCCCGCATGGGCGGGAAGGTTAATCAAACATTGGTTCTCCGCATAAATCCCGAAAGCTGTTGGGAAGGTGAAAATCGCTACCTTCACCAGGTGTGCCAAACCGTCAATCGTCAAATTATCACGACTCCACTCCAATGACAGATAAAATTCCCCTTATATTTGGATGTAATTTATTTGAATGAAAAAATTATATGTTATAGCGGGTTGTAACGGTGCAGGAAAAACTACTGCGTCATATACAATACTGCCCGAAATACTGGATTGCGACGAATTTGTTAACGCCGATGAAATTGCAAAAGGTTTGTCCCCTTTTCGACCAGAAAAAGCCGAAATTCAAGCTGGACGGCTAATGTTACAGCGAATTAAATCATTGATAACCAAGGGACAAGATTTCGCTTTTGAGACTACATTGGCAACTAAAAGTTATAAAAATTTTGTTAGCGATGCCCAAGCAAATGGATATTCGGTTACTCTAATATTCTTTTACCTCAACTCACAGGATTTGGCTGTGAAAAGGGTTGAAACTCGGGTCAAAGAAGGTGGACACCATATTCCCGAAAACGTTATCCGCAGAAGATATGAAAACGGACTAAACAATTTTTTTAATATTTACAGCTCGATTGTGGACGAATGGATGTTTATTGAAAATTCAGGCGAGCCATATAAATTAATTGCACAGAAAACCAAATCAGAAGTGAAAGTATATATAGCCCAAATTTGGAGCGAACTAAAAACAAAATACGATGAACAGTAAAAATCAACTAGACGAACAAACACAAAAAATCCTTCGAGGATTGGAAAAGTCTTATAAAAAAATGGTGGAATTTAAAAAATATAAGAAAAGCCCATTAATTGTATCGAAAAACGGAGTCATAGTGGAAATACCACCTGAAAAAATATTACCCACCACAACATATACGACTAATAGCTAGGCAGTTGCTCAAAGGAAGTTAAGGTTTACCAGTCTGCCTGTCGTGCATTGGGTAGGCAGGTCCAAAAGTAATTTTATAATTTGAACGCTAAGATCCATATACATAACCTTTTCCCCCCACAAAATAAACAACCCCCTTAAAAAACCTTAATTATAGTCCCTTAGTCCAAGTAATTTTTAAAATCTGAACACTTTACGATTATTTTCGTAAGTTTACATTGTTGAAAAAGATATTATCCATAGCGTTTTCTTTGCTAATCCTCCTGAGCAGTGCGGGATTGGCGAAGACTATTCACCTCTGTATGGGAACGGAGATGGAAAGTGCGATTGGTTTTTCGACTACTATCATTGATTGTGGAATGGCCAAAAAGAAGGCTGATTGTCATTCTAAGTCAGATTCCACCTCTAAAGATGAGGCTGACTGCTGCGATGAAGCGTTTGAATTGCTCGTTTTAGACCAAGACCTTCAGAAGTCAACACTCCATCTTGACTATTCCCCAGAATTCGTTGCATCGCTAGTTTATACCTTTTTAGGCGTATCTATTTTTTCAACTGAGACCGACGAAAATTACACCGATTACCCTCCTCCAGTTCTAAGGCAAGACCTTCAGGTGCTTCATCAGTCCTTCTTAATTTAATCTTTCCGGTAGCCCAATTCCCCTGAATTGGGAGAATAAGCGGTTGTCCGTTCGGGCAATCGATTCTTTCTATTTCGCTTTCCGGAACCGATTATGCTAAATTCTATCATAAAGTTTTTTCTTGAAAACAAGCTCGTCACTGTTCTCCTACTACTACTGATTATTGCATGGGGAATAGTGACTGCTCCCTTCAATTGGGATATTGGGTTTCTCCCAAGAGATCCTGTACCTGTAGACGCTATTCCAGATATTGGAGAAAACCAGCAAATCGTCTTCACCGAATGGATGGGGCGATCTCCTCAGGATGTGGAAGACCAAATCACCTATCCGCTGACCACTTCCCTTCTCGGCTTGCCAGGCGTGAAAAGCGTCCGAAGTAGTTCTGCTTTCGGTTTTTCCAGTATCTACATCATTTTCGATGAGGACACCGAATTCTATTGGAGTCGGTCTAGGGTGTTGGAGAAACTAAACTCGCTACCCGCAGGACTATTGCCTGAGGACGTTCAGCCCAAATTGGGACCGGATGCCACAGCCTTGGGTCAGGTATTTTGGTACACACTCGAAGGTCGGGATGCGGATGGTAATCCTGCTGGTGGGTGGGATCTTCACGAACTTCGAACTATCCAAGATTATTACGTCCGATACTCGCTGACCGCTGTCGAAGGAGTTTCTGAAGTTGCTTCGGTGGGTGGCTATGTGAAGGAATACCAAGTGGATGTTGATCCAACGGCGCTAAAAGCATACGGTGTCACACTGATGGATGTGATGCAGGCCGTACGGAAGAGCAATCTTGATGTCAGCGCCAATACCATTGAAGTCAATCGAGTGGATTATTTCGTCCGAGGTTTGGGATATGTCGAGGAGCTATCTGATCTGGATTTGGCAGTGGTCAAAGTCACTGATAACGTTCCGATACGGATCAAGGATGTCGCCAAAGTAAATATT
>JBBQXZ010000320.1:0-5484 GCA_038209145.1 Cytophagales bacterium
TTTAATAAACCTACTACCATCAACAAACTTAACGTTAACCTTTTAAATTTTAACAGAAATGGCTTTTGAACTTCCAGCATTACCTTATGATTTTAGTGCATTAGAACCCCACATCGATGCAAAAACAATGGAAATCCATCATGGAAAACACCACAATGGTTATGTTACCAACTTAAACGGAGCTGTCAAGGGAACAGACCTAGAAGGTAAAAGCATTGAGGAGTTGATGGGATCCATATCCTCTGCCCCAACTGCGGTAAGAAACAACGGTGGTGGACATTATAACCACTCCCTATTTTGGACTGTTTTGTCTCCAGATGGCGGCGGTGAGCCTAGTGGTGAACTGGCTACGGCCATAACTGATAAGTTTGGATCCTTTGACGCTTTCAAAGAAGAATTTAACAAAGCTGCGGCTACGCGTTTTGGTTCAGGTTGGGCATGGTTGAGTGTGGATAGCTCAGGTGCCCTGCAAGTAAGCTCCACTCCCAATCAAGATAATCCACTTATGGATGTTGGCGATGTGAAGGGTACGCCGGTTCTTGGATTGGACGTTTGGGAACATGCTTATTACCTCAACTATCAGAATAAAAGACCGGATTATATCAGCGCATTCTGGTCAGTAGTGAATTGGGAAGAAGTTGGTAAGAAATTTGCCGCCGCAAAATAAATTAGGCTATATATGTAGCTAATAAATCCCCGTGGTCACTTAGATCACGGGGATTTTTTGTGCCATGACCGAACGGTTCAACTGTTCGGTAATGAAACATTGTGTTTTTCATTTATTATCATAATATACTGAAAAACAGTAATATAGTAATATTTTTCTTGATTGGCACTTCTTTTTCCTTTAGCAGGTCATATCTACCAATCAGTATTAAACCATGAAAATTTCAACTCAGTTTTTCATAGTATCTCTATCATTCTTTCTTGGATTGAGCGAATTGGCTGCACAGCAGGTAAATACTTCTATAACAGGTATCGTTAATGATGATAAGGGACAAGTAATCCCCTACGCTAACGTTGCTCTCATGGAGGCTACTTCAGATGTACTCCTGACAGGAGCAGTCACCGATGAAGCTGGTCATTTCTTATTAGCAGTTGTCAGAGAGGGGGAATTTTACCTCTCTATTTCCAGTATTGGCTACGAATCATTTCGCACCGAGCCATTTGATTTAGAGCATGGAGATCAGCGCAATTTTGGGGTTTTGACAATCAAAGATGAAGCCGCAATTCTTGGCGAGGTTACCGTCAATGCCCAACGGACACAGGTTGTAATCGAGGCGGATAAAACGGTCGTAAATGTGGTGGGCACCGTACTGGCAGAAGGAAACACGGCACTGGATGTTATCGGAAGATCCCCCGGGGTCTTTGTAGATTCGGATGGAAACATCAACCTAAATGGCAGGTCAGGAGTCAGTGTGATGCTAGATGACCGTCAGACGTACATGAGTGCCACGGATTTGGCAAACTTTTTACGTGCCATGCCGGCGGACAATATCAAGAGCATCGAGGTGATCAACAATCCATCTTCCCGGTTTGATGCGGAAGGAGCCGCCGGGGTAATCAATATCAAGCTTAAGAAAAATAACCTGAATGGGATCAATGGAAGTGCCAACCTGGGTTACAGATACAATGGGATCCATGCGCCTACGGTTGGAGCGAACCTAAATATCAAAAAAGGAAAATGGACAACCAATACCAGCTTAAACTATAATGAGTGGGCTCAGTATAACGATTTGGAAATTTTACGTAGGTTCCAGTTGGAAGAAGGAAGCTCTGCCTTTGATCAGGAAGCCAGGTTAAAGTTAATTAGAAAGAACCTATCCCTTACCGGAGGGACAGATTACAAAATAAACGAGACCCACAGTGTTGGGATAAACCTCCAGGCTTCCAGGCAGGACGGTACTGAGGACGGGCTTTCAGAAACACTCATTTCAAATCCCACTGTCACGGATATCAACAACTTGAAAGCAGTCAATGATGGGAGTTCTGACAATACCCGGCTTTTTGGAAATTTCCATTATGTTGGGAATCTGGACACCTTGGGGACTAAATTATCGGCCGATTTGGATTTCACCCAAATGAATGCGGGCAGTCAGAGCCTCCTCTCTAACCGCTATTGGATAAATGACGATTTTCTTAATAAAGATTTTAACCGTATCCTTACCGAAAATGCCATGAATTACCACATTTTCACCGCAAAAGCAGATTATGTCCGGCCACTCGCTAAAGGCAAGGAAGTAGAAATGGGCGTAAAGGGCAGCTGGGTGAAATCAGACAATGAACTACAACTGTTCAAAAGCGAAGAAGAGGCACCCTTCACGCCCGATCAGAACAGCAACCGGTTTATCTATCACGAAAACGTATTGGCTGCGTACGGAAATTATAAGACGGACTTAGGTGAAAAACTTGACTTACAAGCTGGCCTTCGGTTGGAATATTCGGATATCACGGGAAATTCGGTCACTTCCAAGCAAATCAATTCACAGAAATATTTGGACTACTTTCCAAGCGTAAATTTGAATCACAAAATAAGTGACAGTTACCAAATAACCTACACAGGCAACCGACGAATCACCCGGCCAAACTACCGCCTGCTAAACCCATATGTATTCTATATCGACCCGCTTACAGTCGAAGTGGGCAACCCCAACTTAACCCCACAATATGCGACCAACCTGGAAATGAATCATACCCTCAATGGAATGTATCAGGTGAGCCTAGGATATTCCAGAACCCAAAATGCCTTTGGACAGATCATGGTTCAGGATGAAGAAACCAGAACCACATCCATTCAGATACAAAACCTGGATGTAACCCAAAATCTCAACCTACGTATTATTGCACCCGTTGAATTTGCACCCTGGTATACCTCCAATCATACCCTTCAGGTAAGTAACAACACCTTCCAATCGCAGCTTGGAGATGAAATGCTCGATGTCAGCCAAATATCCATGATGGCCCGCACCCAACATAACCTGACTTTGGGTAAAGGCTGGAAAGCAGAGCTTGTCGGTACCTATATGAGTCGATCCCGGTATGGACAGATGGTACTCAACGGACTTGCCTGGGTTGATGCCGGGATTACCAAAAGCTTTAAGGACGACAAATGGGGCATGAGTATCAATGGCTCTGACTTGCTCAGGACTCAGCGGTTTACCGGAAATATACGTTTTGACCAGATCAATACCGACGTTGCCCAATACAACAATATCCAATCCATCCGGGTGGGTATCCGCTGGAAATTTTCCCAAGGAGAGAACTTCAAAGTCTCACAACAAAACGGAAATACAGAGGAACGAAATCGGTTAGATTGATTCATCCAACAAAAAAAAGCACGCATTGCGGTGCTTTTTTTTTAGTGTGTCAGTTTAGAAATTGATCCTTATGACCTGAGTTCGGCTTTTGGTCAAACTGGTATGATATCAGAATTATGTATTTAGATTTTGTTATCATTGTTGCTGGAAATGGTAACTATTCAACCAAAATAATCCAGTTTTTATTCACTTACCTCGGGATCGTAAACGTGGTTTTTATTTTTTATCCCCCTCAGGGCTGAGGGGTAACCATCAATTGAAATCAGGTTCATATGAAATGATATAAAAATATGAGCGTGGCCACCAAGGCAGGTTTTTTCTCTCCTTTAATTTCTATTTTCACATTCATCTCCGTTTTGATCGTCCCTCGTAAATCACTGATATTGGCCAGGTTGGCATGCATGCGTATCTCGTCATTTACCTTGACCGGATTGGCAAATCGCAAGTGTTCGATGCCATAGTTTACCATCATTTTAAGGTTATTAACCTGCACGATCTGATCCCACAGAAAGGGGACGAGTGACAGTGTCAGATACCCATGAGCAATAGTCCCCCCGAAAGCTCCTTCGGCTTTGGCTCTTTCCGGATCAGTATGTATCCACTGATGGTCGATGGTAGATTCAGCAAATAAATTGATCTGCTCTTGGGTGACTTTGTGATAGTCAGAAACACCCAAATCTTGTCCCACATAGGCTTGGAACCCCTCAAAACTATCAATTATCAACTGGCTCATTTTCTGTTTGGATTGGTTTAACAGCAGGGGTTCATTGATTGATAGGCAAAGTATATACGCTTTGAGAAAGGTGTCAAAGAGAAAAAGCCTTGTCAGGACAACCAATTTGAGCCGCAAGATACGGGAACTTATCAATATTTTTCCCTTCCAATCCAAAATTCAACCCACAGGCCTATCTTGTTTAGGATGCTTGTAGCAAGGTATAAATCAGTTCGGATGGAGTCTGTATATTGGCTGCTTTCTCGTCTTCGAGTTCCTTTTTCAACTCTGATTCTAGTTCGTAGATTAAGCCGGAAACAAATATTTTGTCCATGCGCAAGTCATTGTAAAAATTAGCGCGCTTTCTTTTACCAGTGAGAGATATGCCGTAGGATTGAAATACTTCAATTGTTTTTCTAAGCGCAGTTATATTTTTCATGGGATAATAGTTTTTTGAATTGAACCTAAGACGAATTGTACCATTGATATGTTGTGATAAAACGACAAAAAATATTTAAATTATGAATCTTTTAGTTAATTTAACAAAACAGTTAAATTGTTTATTGTAAGTAAGTGACCCAAAAAAGTTAGTATTGTTTCGTAAAAAATAGAAGTAGTCAAAATTTAATTGCCTATTATGTCAACAACTGGAAATTACTTACAAAGTATCGTTCAGCTTTTAAAAGACTATAAGCGGGCCGGAGAACAGGCTATCCGGCAAATACCGGAGGAGAAAGTCTTTTGTCAGTACAATTCGGACAGTAATTCGGTTGCCATCATCGTGAAGCACCTTTGGGGAAATATGCTTTCCCGCTGGACGGATTTCCTTACTTCCAACGGTGAGAAACCCTGGAGAGAAAGGGACGGGGAATTTGAACCGGGCATAGCGACCATGGAGGAGCTTTGGTCCAAATGGGAAGAAGGGTGGCAAGTGGTCTTCGCTGCCTTGGAACCGTTGGCGGAAGATGACCTGATGCGGATAGTTGTCATCGGACATAAAGAACATACCGTGGTGGATGCTATCAATAGGCAACTTGCCCACTATGCTTCCCACATCGGACAGATCACCTATCTGGCTAAGATGCTTGCCGATAGGCCCTGGGAAAGCCTAAGTGTCCCCAAAGGGCAATCCCCAAAGTTCAATTAAGCGACTTTTATAACGTTATGATTTCGAAAGGAAAAGTTTTCATCAGGTATGTGGCATCCAAAACGACACGTGTTGCTTCAAATATTAAACCCAAAGCAGCTGTTTTCTACAGGTTCATCATTCCATGAAGAAATCTTCAAAAATCCCTTCGATCTGAAAGCGGACAACTCCATTTTCTTTTAGCTCTTGGGTCTTCTGTCTGGCTGCTTCCAAGATGTTTTCTTGCGGAAAAGTGAAACTATTTATGGCAGCAACTGTCATAATTCCTTGCGCTCTGGCCCACTCCACGTCCTCCATGGAGATATCCC
>JBBQXZ010000321.1:0-5460 GCA_038209145.1 Cytophagales bacterium
ACCTGATCCATAATTCCCTATCCATCAGATAATTGAGTTTTTCGTTTACCGGATAGATCGTCTTAAAAGCTGCCCGGGAAAAAAAAGCAGATGGTTGGTCTATGAGGGAATCACCGATGGTTTGTTCAAGACAGGCATAGACATTTCCCCCTCTGGCAATTGTTTTTTCGGGTCTTCCATCCGTGAAGATGATGGATTTGCCAAGAAGGATATCGAGGTCATTTCGTTGGAAAAAGGCATTGACCCGATGAAAGGTTTCCGGCTCGTAATAATCATCAGAATTGAGCCAGTTGACAATGTCTCCGGTGCAATGTAAAAACCCTTTGTTAATGGCATGGCTCTGTCCGCGATCGCGTTCGCTCACCCAGAATTTCAGGTGTTTTTCATATTTTTTGATGATTTGCAAAGAATTATCTGTGCTACCTCCATCTATGACCATATACTCCAAACTGGGATAGTTTTGACTCAGGACAGAATCAATGGTTTGTTCCAGAAAGTGGCCCTGGTTGAAACTCGGTGTGATGATGGATATTTTTTTGAAACTCACGGCGCAGCGTTCGGGACTTTCTGATACAGACAACTTTTCCACAACTTGGAAAACAGGGTGTATCCATTTTCTTCCAGAAACAGCGAAATGGGATGTTCCAGTGCACCTTTCAAATCAAGCGTGGGCAATTCGGCACAAATCCATTCCGGTCGGTATTTCGTCCAATCATTGGATTTAAGTATTTCAAAATCCAATCCTTCCGCATCGACGGTCAGAAAGTTTATCTTTTGGTCATTTTTCAAATGGATATCCAGTATGGATTTAAGTGATTGCGTGGTTATGGGTTCTGAAGAAATCGGTTTTTCAGCACTTTTCTCCACCGCTGTTTCGTCAAATGTATTTAGCGCCGGGTGCGAAAAGCGGTAATATATCAGGACCTGCTCATAGGATGACACACCCGTACAAAGATTGATATCTCTTGGTCTGTGCTGCTGAAATAATTGAACCACATCCGGATTGGGTTCGATATTGATTCCTGTCCAGCCTTTGTCGTAGAGCAATTTCGTATTCGAAAAACGAAAAGGGTGGTGTGCCCCTATGTCAATATAAAAGCCGGATGGAAGATGATCAAAAATTCGCTTTACCAGTAAATCCTCACCCTCCTGAGAATATACCTTGACCATATACCTATCTTCTTCCCTGTATTCAACAAACTCTTTAACCTTTGCAGGTATAAGTGTTCTTATGTAGTTTTTAAACGGGTTCGGCATGAAAGGAAAATTTAGGTTGTACCACGCCTTGTATCATACTGGAATTACTGAAACCATATGTATTTCCATCCAATACATTCAGGGTTGCTGCATCGATAATCCAATCCTGTATTTCTTCGTTGGCTCGCAGAAAAAAGCCCACAGAATAATTCCCCGGCTTTAAGCGCAGTTCATCTAACGTGAAAACATAATATTGATCATTCTGATGGACAGGTATTTGGTGGTTTCCGAATATGTTACTCAAATGATATAAACATTGACCCGTCCTGTCAAGGATGTTGATCCCGAATAAAAGATCTTTAAAAACTTCGCTTTTGTTTTCCTTTAATAAAATGCGAAAGATCATCGGATCATTGGGGTGGATATTCCAACTATCTACAGTGACGGTTGAAAATTCAAGGTCTCTTTTGGAAGATTTGCGTGGAAGCATGGTACAATCCAATTCGGGAGAAGATATATTTTCCGCTTCCCCTCGCGAAGCGTATAAATTCAGCACCTCTTCAATACCCGCATCCAGTTTTAGTTTTCCATCGGCTATCATGATGCCTCTCTGACAAAGGTTTCGAACGGCTTGCATGTTGTGGCTAACAAACAACAAAGTTCTGCCACTCTGACTAACCTCGGTCATTTTCTCAATACATTTTTGTTGGAAGGTAGAGTCTCCTACAGCCAATACTTCATCAATGACGAGAATCTCAGGTTCGAGATGGGCGGCTACGGCGAAGGCCAGGCGCAACTGCATACCGGATGAATAATGTTTTAATGGGGTTTCCAAAAAGGCTTCCACCCCGGAAAATTCCACAATGGCATCAAATTGACGGTTGATTTCCTGACGTCCAAGCCCTAAAATGGAACCGTTGAGATATACATTTTCCCGACCGGTAAGTTCAGGGTGAAAGCCCGTACCCACTTCCAGCAAACTCGCGAGGCGGCCGCGAAGAATAATTTCACCTTTTGACGGAGGCGTGATTTTGGACAAAATTTTGAGTAATGTGGACTTCCCAGCCCCGTTTTTCCCCACGATGGCGAGGCTGTCGCCAGGGTTTACAGTAAAATTGATGTCTTCAAGGGCCCAGAAAGTTTCTTTTTTAGCTGAAGGTTTTAATGCGTTGATTACACTGTCGCGCAGACTGAGATATTTCTCTTTTTGCGCACCCCGTTGGTATTCCTTCCACAGGCCAATGACTTCAACGATGGGTTTCATTGGGCAAATGTAAAAAGATCGCTCAAGTACAAGAAAATTCTTGTGCTTATTATAGTTTTAGAGCCTCTTTTGATGGGTAATTTACTTTCTTTATCAGGATGAAGACCCTTGCTGCTATCATAAACACTTTAATGTATACATTTAGGATTTAGTTTCCCTTTCAAATGATCTCTTTTTCTGAAGTATTGGAAATATTTGTTGCGGGGGTTGTTTTTTTGAGCCCCCCGCTTATAATATCTTGCTATATCATAATATTTATAAATGGCAAAGAGATACAACGGTATACTAAGTTATTTTTCCTGCTTTCATTTTGGGTTGTGGCAGTTGTATTATTTTGGGCAAATTGGCACACGAATTTCAGCACCGTTTTAAATGGTGTTGTGATAATTTTGATTTGCTCATTTTCCCTTTCATCAATGGCAAGGAAAGATAATTTTGATGTGAAGTTTGTTTCTTCTTTCAGAGGAGGTTTGCGATCTTCAGCGGCAGTAATCGGTTATTTTGGAGCTTTTGTAATTATACGGGCGGTTTTTTATTCCCACGATCACATGGGATTTTTGACATTTGGAGTTTCTGATTATATTCTTTATTCAAAGTTTTCGAATCTGATAATGACAACAGGAGTAGAAAACATTCAATTTCAATATCCTGGATTAGAAACGTTGAAGAATAGGGAACCCTACCATTATTTTGACTTATGGCTTTATTCCATTTTTGGTAACTTTCTGAAGTTCAATTCTTCAATTATTATTGGTGCTTCTGGTAGCATTTTACTCGTGACTGCTTTGTATGGACTTGCTGCTTTAAGTGATAGCATTAGGTCATCAGGAAGAATGGTTCCAATTCTTTTGCTGCTTTTGCTGTTATTTTATAGTGGAACTTATTTAAATGATTGGGACAATCACAACTTTTTGCATTTTGTTAAAATGTATTCGGTTAGTCTATTTGGGAATCCGCGCCATTGTGTTGTCTTGATATTTATTTTGAGTGCCATCTTATTGAGAGAGAGAGTTATTCTTGCTTCCGGATTCCTATTGTCAATACCATTTGTGAGTATTGTGCCAGCACCAGGAATTCTTGTATTTCTTTCGGTTCATTTGTTTTTTTTGTTGAAAAAAAATAATCTTCAACCCATTTTAAGTATTCTTGCTTTAATGGTTCTGATGGCATCTTTAATTCTTTTTTATCACTTTGAGTGGTTAATCGATACACGGCAGGCAGGACTAGTGAACACTGAGAATAATATTCAGGATAAATTACAATTGAGAGACTTCCTATATTCTTTTAGGATTTTGATTTTTCGATCTGTTATAGCACATTGGTTTTTCCTGCTTGCAGCCCTTTTTGGACTGTTATTCTATAGAAAGCGAATTAAAATTTCGGGTTCTTTTATTTCTTTATTGGTAGCCTTTGGAGTGGGCATTTTTTTTAGCATTCTCTCGTCTGATATTAACGGGTTTCAATTTTACACGAATCTGCTAATTCCTGTTGCTCCAATTGTGTTGGTTATAGTATTCCAAAAATTTCAATCAAGAGAAATATTTTATCGTCGATTATTTATAACAGGTGTAGTGGTAGTAATAGCAGTTAATCAAATGGGAGAATATTTTCGGACTCAGACGCAGGACATAGGGCTGAATGATAAAGAGAATTTGAAATTCGTACAATGTTTCCGAACCTATATTGAGCAAGACAATTCAATGGTTTATGGAGGTGCTTTGGTAAGCGAAAAATTTTATAAGTATTTATCAGCGAATCAATTTTTGGAAAACAGTTACCCTTACGATATTTCCTTAATTACTAGTATTTACGGGAATTTAAGTCATGCTTTTTCCATAAACGCCGCAAAAAGTTTTCTGACAGGTGCGAACACGGATTCCCTCCTGATGCAGAATGCTAATAATCCTTTCCTGCAGTGTATCACTGAAAATGGGCTGATAAATATGATTGACTTTGATAACCGTTGCCAAGTCTGTATTGAAATGCTTTCACCTGCCTTTATCCTTGTAGAAAATCAGAAATTGTTAAGTGATTTTCGGTTGGACGATTACACATGTAAGTGCAAGCATGAAGATAGTGGCCTGCTGATGTTCGTCAAAAACGAAAAATAAGAGGACGTAGTATCATGCCAAATCAGCAAAATACCCCTCCGTTTTCCGGAAGTAAAAAATTCCGATCAGCAAGAACACAAGACCCGAAGCCACGCTGATCCAGATCAAATTCGTATCGAGCGGATGATCAACAAGGGCTTTGCGCACGATGGATATTGGGGCGTACATGGGATTAAAAGCCAGCAATTTTTGAAGCCAGGGATTGGACACCAGGCTCATGGGATAGATCACAGGTGTAAGAAAAAGCAATACCTGTATGGTAAAGGGCAAGAGATAGCGGAAGTCGCGGTACTTGACATTGAGCGCGGCGATCAGACATCCTGGTCCAAAGGTCGCAATTACCGTGAGGAGCAAAGCGAGCGGTAAGAGCCAGACCGAAGCCAGGCCAAAGCCATACCCGTAATAGATCACCAAGCCAATGTAAACCAGAAAGGCCATAAAGAAATCAAAGACCGCTACCAGGATGGCACTCATGGGAATGATGAGGCGGGGAAAGTAGATTTTTTTGATAATGTTGGCATTGCTGACCATGGAATTGCCTGCCCCCGAAAGTCCAGAGCTGAATACATTCCACAACATGAGCCCCGAAAAAGCAAACAACGGATAGGGGATGCCATCGCTGGGTACCTTGAGTGCCTGCCCAAAGAAAACCGAAAAGATCACCATCATCAGAAAAGGCTGGAGGATGGCCCAGGCAAACCCCAAAAAAGTCTGCTTGTACTTCACCTTGATGTCGCGCCAGGTGAAGAATTAAAAAAGCTCTTTGTACTGCCAGAGCTCCGAGATGCCAAGGGAAACTTTGGAGGGTGGGGTTATACGTATTTCCATTTGGACGCGAAACTAATTAAACAGATTCATTCTTTCTTGATTCGATTGTTCCGTTACTTA
>JBBQXZ010000322.1:0-5425 GCA_038209145.1 Cytophagales bacterium
GGAGGGGGTTCTGTTTGATCGGTATAGTCAAGCCAATATTTAATAAGATAAAAAGGATTTACAATCCTCCGCCAAAACGATTCCTTTCCCCCCGCCATCCCGAATCCAGACAGACTTGGATTTGCAACCCGAAGGTGCGGGCAGTCACCAATTTGTTCCCTTTCCATCCACTTTACTAGTTCGCTTACCCACCCAAGAGGTGGGGTGGGGTACCAAAAACTGACACGCTTGAACCTCGGAGCTCAAATGATGCGCCTCTGAGCTCGGTTGTTGCGCCTCTGAACCGGGGTTCTTTACCGAAAAATGACACCGATTTGTGTCAAAAATAAAAAGCCTGACATTTTTGCCGGAATTTTCCGATGCAGTGGTCAAAAGATCGGGCGTCCGAAGTGGGGTGGGGTACCTTGGAGTTCCGCGTGTCAGTATTTTATAGGCAAGCGCACGCCTCTGAGGTGGGATGGTGAGTATTCTGATCGGAAATTTTCACCTTTTTGGCGGAATGATTGACCAAAAAGTCGGAAACGTGCAGAAAATAGATGGCCGAATCAATATAGGAACCGCAAGCTTGAAGTTCAGAGCTGGAAGGTTGATAAATAATTGCCGGATGTCATACCATCCAATGGCTTACCCTTACTAAAAAAAGTGGGTGCAGCCTGAGTAAATTGACTGCACCAGGCAATTGGAGTGAGGTGACATCAGCAACATTTTCTTTGTTAATTTTCTACTCCGTTGGAGGATGAACTGCCGGATTTTAGGGTAGCCAAAGCCTCCCTGACAGCCTGAAGCTCTGCTTTAGGAATCTGTAGAAACTACATTCTTTGTACTCATGGTGTAGAGATTTAAAATAAAACATAAAACCGATGATGAAAATAGGTTTTTTGGATCTAAAATGCAAATTTTTTGGGGTGAAATTTCCAGAGCTGATAGTTTAAAATGGGAATTTTAACTTTGCGGGGCTTAAACCATCTCTTCGCGTTCAATCACGATGGGCTGCGCCCATCGCTTTGGTATGGCGCCCTTTCAGGGCTAGGTCGCATCTAAAAAATCCCAGCCCTGAAAGGGCGTGATATAACGACTAAGGGTGTCAACGTCAGCATGCGCGTAGAAAGGTTGGAAATGTTAGCGGTTAAAAGTTAATCGTTAACGGGTGTCAACGTCAGCATGCGCGTAGAAAGGTTGGAAATGTTAACGGTTAAAAGTTAATGGTTAACGGGTGTCAACGTCAAGGGTGAAACATCCTGGCACAGGGTAGCGCCCTGTGTAAAATTGAAGGCAGCTGGGATTAAGCCCTATATGGGCGAAATAATTGTGTGTTGGGGACGGAGATTGCGGTACGGATTACACCTGGAGATGAATTGGAATTACAAATTCCTGGAAACAAAATGATGTAGGTACAAACGAAGGCAAAGCAAAGGATATATGCGGCGCACAGTCGCGGGTTATTTCACTTCTATTATCCAGCCCAATCGCCTTGCTTGATCTATAAATCCTTTGATATTTTCTGGATTCCATTGCGTACAGGTTGAGATTGTCTGATCTTGAAGCTTGATTACTTCCTCCTCTTTGATATAGTGTCTCTTATGTCCCCAACGTTGAAATATATCTTCGGCTTTGGCTGTTAGATCAAAAACGCCAAAGCTTCCCTGTATGGAATCCGGAAAATCACGCTTTAACTCAGAAAACGTAATTTCAGGTGTTTTCTCCACGTGTGCCTTAATAACGGCATTCACCAATCGACCTTTATTAAATTCCTTGCCCTCAAAAATGAATTTGGAGTAATCTTTCATCGAATAGGAAAATCTGAAATAGGTGTCTGCTATGACAAAAATCTCGTTCTTTTCGCTTCTGAATCGCTTGATGGTCATTCCGGCAATCGGAATTCCCAGGTATTGATACCCATTCGACAACTGCTCCTGTAATCCCGGGCTGATTGATGATCCAACCAACAGTCCCACCCATTTCGGTTCGGTTTCTTCCGTCCAATAATCGTTGAACGTTAAAATTTGGCCTCTGACGTCCAAATAATCTTCTAATTGTTTTAAGCATAATTCGTTGATTTCATGTAGTTTGATCTCCACAATTCCCAAATATTCCCCGCCATACTTAGCTAGGATATCAATCCGGCCATCACCTGTTTTCCTTCCGCTCTTCAAGGCTATCTCAGCATCCAACACTTCGACCTCTGAGAAATTTTGTTCATCAAGCTTCAGAATTTCCTCATTCTCCAAAAGATATGCTTCCATGGCAAGTTCTTTCCAAAAAGGATAAAGCTTCATGGGGATATTATTTGCTGTGAACTGTCTGAATATTGCCATTTTTTGTTATTTCTGCTTTGAAAATTTTAAATGAAAGAATTAATAATAAGTACAGATACTAGTCAGAGAACAAATTTGTATTGAATTTTTGATCAATATATAAATTATACCTATTTCTATTCCTATACACTTCAATTTCATTTAATTTTTCAGGTTTCCATTTTTCAAATAATGAGGGCGAAATAGCCCATGATTCAATTCTTAGTATGAACGTTTTTATAAATATTTTGAAGGATTTTAATTACTTCGGTATTCATCCCTGACCCCCTTCCACAATCCCAATCTCCTCTTCCGTCAGCCCATACAACTCATACACCAAGGCATCAATTTCCCGGTCTAGGCGGGTGATTTCGGCTTGGAGGGCTTGGGCTTTGGATTTTTGTTCGTTGAAATAGGCCATCCATTCGGCCTCTTCGGATAAAGTCAACTTTACTTTTACCTTTGTCAATTCTTCCAGCTGTTCAAAATAATCCACCATTCCTTCTTCAGCTATGCTAAAAATGTATTCGTCCGGTTTTCAAAAGATAAGGAAGATCAGGAGTATCGGATACTACATCCGGACGCGGCCACTATACCTAGTGGCGGGATAAATGTTTGCGAAGGCATATTCAGCATTATAAATCAACCCAATTGAAAAAACACGTTTTGGAGGTATTTATTCCTGACAGTTCTATAAATGTAAAAATCTGTATCTAAACCCACAATTTCATCGGTAGAGATAATTTCTCCAGCCACCATTAAACTGGCATCAGCCAAATTCATGGGATCTTCATATTTGGTAGTGTAATAAATGATGGTATGAATATCCTCTTCAGTCAGATTAATCAGGTGAAGCCCACCTCTTTTGATCCATTCCAAAAGACTCAATTGCGCTTTAATACTAAAATTCAGCATGTGGCGAGCTTCCGTGATAACAGGCCAGGTAGTCCAATAGTTAGCATTGTTGTCTTTTAAAAAACCGATAATTTTTAGGTGATAACTGTCTCTTTTATTGAATAGCGCAATTAGCGGGCCGGCATCAATGAGCAAATTTCGCATTCAACTTTTGCTCTAGTTTTTCTTTGTAGGTAATGGAAAGGGATTCATCTCCCTCAACAATACCAAACAGATCTTGACCCAATTCAAAGGTTGATAAGGAAGAAGCATGCTTTTCAAGGTATGCAGACAATGCGTCATTCACAATTTTAGATTTGGATAAGCCATGCTTCCGGCTATGGAATTCCAATTTTTCTTCCAATTCTTTATTTAACCTGACAATCAACATGATTTTAAGAAGTTATATTACAAATGTAAGACAACTCTTTTTTGAATAGCAATCAACGCCTTGAAAATTACCCGATTAATTTACCGGCGCAAACCGAACCGCATCCATAAGAATTAGGCCGTCTTCACCATCAGCAATTACTTCAACAAAGCTGTCTTCATCCATATAAAACAATGGGATTTACCAGCGGCTTCAGATTTGGTAAACTTAGGAAAAATACCAGGATATAAAGGGTTTTTTGATTCGTGGAATTAGGTTTTAGGGTGTTGGTAATCTTCGCTTTAAATTTATTTGGGCAAGAAATATTAAGGATTAGTGTATAAAGCCATAAATTGTAGAAAAAAACCCAAAATGGAAATGAAACAGGCTTTAGTTCATTCATTTCTTGTGACTATAATGCTATTTCTTTTAGGTCTTGGATTCCTGACGTCTTGCGAAACCACTACAAAGAAAAAATTTAAGATCGGCTTTTCCCAGTGTGTCAGCAATGATGCCTGGCGGAGGACCATGC
This sequence comes from Cytophagales bacterium, assembly GCA_038209145.1. Classification (GTDB taxonomy): domain Bacteria; phylum Bacteroidota; class Bacteroidia; order Cytophagales; family Cyclobacteriaceae; genus Lunatibacter. The sequence goes on from JBBQXZ010000322.1 coordinate 4,091, forward strand.
ATGAAGAGATGTATCGGGAGCTGTCTTTTTATCCAGAACTAAGTTTGGAAATCAAAGATGCCCAAGGGAATAGCCAAAGACAGATCCAACAGATCAGGGAGTTTCAAAAACAGGGCGTGGATTTATTGATTGTTTCTCCCAATGAATCCGAACCCATCACCCCAATTGTGGAAGAAGTTTTTCAATCCGGCATACCAGTTATTGTTGTCGACAGAAAAATCAATTCCAACCTTTACTCGGCTTACATTGGAGGGGATAATTATGAGATTGGCTTAACTGCCGGTCAATACATTAAAAACCGATTACAAAACAAAGGGAATATCCTGGAAATATGGGGACTGAGAGGAAGTTCTCCAGCACGGGACAGGCACAGGGGATTGTTGAAAGCACTGGAAGGAACTGAAATCCAGATCATTTCCCAAATTGAAGGGGAATGGGAAAAGGATACCGCAAGAAACAGGCTTAAAGCCCACCTTCTTCAGAAAAAATATCCCGAATTTGAGTTGGTATTCGGTCACAATGATGTAATGACCATCGCCGCAAATGAAATTTGCGGGGAAATAGGGATTTTTGATAAAATTTTTGTTGGTGTGGATGCGCTTCCAGGGCCTTTTGGGGGTATTCAGGCCATTACCGACGGAGTTTTGAACGCTACATTTTTCTATCCCACGGGTGGGGACAAAGCCATTGAACTAGCTCATAAAATTCTGTCCGGGGAGGAGGTTGAAAAAGAAAATATCCTTCATACAGCAGCGGTAGACCTGTCCAATATCCGTATCATGAAGCAACAGACGGACAGGATTATCAGCCAGCAACTAAACATTGTTCGTCAGAAAGTAATGATAGACAGCCAACTGGAAATTTACCGAAGCCAGAAGGGCTTGTTGATTGTTTTGGCCATTACTCTTTTTGTGGCAATTGTTTCACTTGCCTATATTTTCAAATCCCTGAAGGACAAACAGGAGATCAATCAAGAATTGAGGCAAAAAAATGAGGAAGTTCTCCTTCAACAGCAAAAAACAATGGAATATGCTAAAAAAGCAGAGGAGGCCACCAAGTATAAACTGGAGTTTTTCACCAATATATCCCATGAGTTTCGAACACCACTCACCCTAATCCAAGCACCTGTTGAGGACCTGATCCAAAACAGGGAAGCAATGGCTTTCAAAAATGACCTGCTCCTTATCCGGAAAAACACCTACCGCCTGCTTCGGTTGGTAAACCAGCTGATGGATTTCCGAAAAATTGACAACAGCAAAATGATGGTCAAGGCTTCCGCCCAAGCACTAGTCCCTTTTTTGGAAGAAATCATGTCCGTATTCCAAAAAACTGCCA
>JBBQXZ010000323.1:0-5399 GCA_038209145.1 Cytophagales bacterium
GCCATAATTCCGGAAGGAGTAGCCCCATAAACGATGAGATCAAAGTCGGTTGAAGGTTTTTTCACCCCAGTAAAACATGATATAATTAGAAAAATGAAGGCGAATGATAGGGAGTGAAATAGGTTCATATTTAAAGAGTATGGTGCCAGCTGAAGTGGCATACGCGTTGGGATTTTCCTGTTTTCTTAAACTAAAATAAGCAACTCTTTTACGGAGAGTTTTCTGTCCATCAGCGTGGCCTCATCATCGGGCCGGAATATCCGGATTTCTGTATAGGAATCACCTTGCGGATTTGAAAAGACTTCAATTTGATTGATGTCCAGATCAATTATCCAATATTCCCGGATGCCATTTGAAGCATAAAGCGGGGCTTTCACTTCCCTGTCAAACCGGATCGAAGAACTGGCCACTTCAATAACGGCAAGCACATCACTAGGTATGGGATGTGCGGAAGCATAATCGTCATCCTTATATTTCAGTAGGGAAATATCCGGCTCAGGTTCATTGTTTATGTCAAATCTTATAGGGTTTTGAACTCTTATATTTACTTGGTTCGGCAATAATTGATTTAATTTTCTTGCCAATCTATCAACTATTGCTGCATGTCTACTTCCGATTGGGGCCATTTGAAATATTTCTCCATTAATAAGTTCTACGCGGTCATCTGGCTTTAAAATCCCAACTTCGGCCATTTTATAATATTCATTCACATTGATCAAGCGCTTCACAACTTCAGTTACCATGGTATTTAACATTTTCAGTTATTAAAGTTAGCCAAATATACGGCTGAACACAAAATTTCAAATCTTTATTCTATCACCAATTCTCCTGTTTTCACCGCATTTCTGCTAAATGGGGAGGGATAAAGATCACCCAATCCAATTTTCCTCTCTGCCAATCGAATATGATATTTGTTTTAAACACTATTCGATATCCCAAAAAAACTCCTCCAAATCCAGCTTAAACCTGGAAAACGCACATCGAAGGGTGCGTCGTAAACTTGACAGGGTTTGTCCTCTAAAAAAACATAAAGCCTCGTCAGAAGTTTTGCAGAAATACGCTGATGGATACGTTTTGGGGCGGCCGCTGCCTTTTTAAAAATTTTCCCTTTGATCAGTTCGACCACTTCCTCCATCTGCCATGTTAGATAATCGGCATAGGAATAGTTGCCGTATTCCATATCCGGTTCATTGACTGTATTGGGTTTTTTGACTTCCATCGATCAAATATACGATTTTATTGATTATCAATTTTCAGCTCAAATACCCTGCTGGTGGATTTTTCGGCAGTAGGAAAATCAGGAGGTATGGGTATGGTAACCTTACCTGTTGCGGCCCATTCTACACCTCTTAAAAATGAGATGATAAAACCAACACTTTCAATGGAGTAATCATCATGTCCCAACGTAGTGTGAAATATTCGGCCTTTGCCGTAGTCAACCACCATCAGCATTGGTTCGTGTCGGTCAGTAGGAGCTTTACCTGAAACATCCTTTCCTGTAGCCAGTATGGTCAAATTTTCAGCCGGTCCGCGCAATTGGGCATAGCATTCATCCTTAGTGGTGAGCCATAATTCCGGCATTCCATCGGTAATAGGATGATCCTTTACACGAAGTGTAATAGGAAAAATATGACTTGGTCCATGGGCACCACTTTTTCCCGGAGAAGGATCATGTATCAGTTCGCCTTCATTATTGTAATACACATAAGGCCCATCTTTTTCGGTGCGATCACCCCAGCCTCCAAGGCCAATCATTTTATTATATTCCAGCCAGTCAGGAAATGAATTGTCCGCAGCATGCACTGACACAAACCCACCGCCAGAGGACATATATTTTTCCAATGCTTTTTGAGTATTCACCGGCCAATTCGCAGCTTTCCAGCCGAAGTTTGAAATCACAACATCGTAATTCTTGAATATTGGGACGAAATCCGGATCATGCTGCGGGTTTTCCCGATCTGTTGTTTTTCCAACTCCAGCTAATGGAAGGTACTTCATTTCCCGGTCTCCTTTCCAGGTAAACTTTGTTCTGTAAACATCTACCTGAAAAAGCCCTGTTTCTTCCAGGTACTGCTTCATCATAATGGTAGATTTCGGCCAAACCTCATGATTGTTTTGTCCGTCAACAATTAAAGCTTTTAATTGAGCTTTTCGTTTCGGTTTATTTTGATCCTGGGTTTCTTTGTTTGTGACCAGCTTATCCAGCCAGCCGGTTTTATTGCCGGATTGTGCGCTTAAATTTAATGAAAGCAAGTATATTACAACGAAAGGAAGAAATTTCATATTATTATTTTTATGTTTTAACAATAATGATATTTTAATCTGATTTTAAACGCGCGCTATATACTTGCCTTCTTTTAATCTAAATCGACTATCCTATTGATCCTATTCTATATCCCCAAAAAACTCCTCCAAATCCAGCTTAAAACCTTTTATCACATTTGACTCCACTACATCTCCGGAGGTAAGCAGAAGTGACGGGACATATTTTCCATTTGTGAGGCTATAGATTAGCAAATCGTGGGTTTCGGCATGGATAATCCAATATTCCCGAACCCCGTTCGACTCATAAAGTTCAAATTTATGCTTCAATTCGGTTTTACTATTCCCCGGAGATAGAATTTCCACGATCAAGTCTGGGGCTCCGATGCAGCCTCGGTCATCCAATTTTTCAGGATCACAAATCACGCAGATATCCGGCTGAACCACATCGTGGATTTGATGATCTGCTTTGGATGCTTTTGGAAAACGCACATCGAATGGGGCGGAATAAACCTGGCATCTTTGACCTTTCAGAAAATTCCCAATTCGGAGAAAAAGCTCTCCAGACACTTTTTGATGAATCCTTTTCGGTGCGGCCGCAGCTTTTCTAAAAATTTTCCCTTTGATGAGTTCGACCACTTCCTCCATCTGCCAGGTCAGGTAGTCGGCATAGGAATAGTTGCCGTACTCCAAATCCGGTTCGTTAACTGTATTGGGTTTTTTGACTTCCATGGTTTAAATATACTGAATTTATGCCTTTTAAAATAAAATGAAATCTATTTTGATAGAAGATCCTACCTCAATACTTTCGTAACACCACTTCCATTTTCCAGGTTTTTTGGATTGAACCTCAATATTTTAATAACTCAAATTTTACCGCGTCAGCTATCACCTGTTTTTCCAAATCACCATGGATGGTTAACGCACGGTGGTAACCACTCTCAAATTGATACGTTCCTAATTCGACCCATTTTCCACCATTCACTTGCTGGTCTACCTGAATTTCATCCTCTCCTTTAGCATGATGAATGGTCACTGGAATATTGGTGTCATATTCCTTGGAAGATGGATACCAAATTGACACGCTATAAGTGCCTGATTTAAATAAATAGGGTTGGAAATGAAAATCTCCGATTTGCCCTTTGGGCTTATACCTGAAATTCATTTCAAACCTTTCCGGATTCACTTCCTCTTCTTCATACCAGTTCCCGGTAAAAGAGGTAAATCCCTTCATGTTATTGTCAATTACAATTTCATTTTCTGTGTTCCATATTCCATAAGGATTATTTTTCAATGATAAAATCTGGTTATGTGACACCAATTTTTCCTGCAAGGCATAAATATCAATTTTTTGAACTGGCCGCCTGCTTTTAACAGCCATTGCAGCTCCTATCCCAGCAGATTCTCCCATAATCATATATTGTGGTTCCATCCTGACAGAAGCAATGGCGATGGCACTTGCGGAAATACAAACAGGTACCAGGAGGTTCTCACATTCTTCATATTTTGGTACTATTGATCGATATGGGATTTCGTATTGGGCCACAGGGATCGACAAATATCCTTCATTATAAGTTTCCAATTTCATATCCGGAAACCTACTAATTTCCAAATAATTTCGCTGCATTTCTCTCACATCGATATTATATGATCCCATTCCTATGGCATCATACTTTACAGTATCCGACATCAAATCGTGCTGCGTCATAAAATATTCCCCTTTCATTCGGCGGGCAACTCTCACATATAATTGATGGGGGAAATGGTTGTTTTCCACATACTCATCTTTACAGAGACCAAATTTTCCCATTGCTTCCCTGACATGGGCGGGGACCTCAGGATCATGCGATAAAAACCAAGCCAACCCCAACGTATAATCTTTATGCCATTGCCAAATACTGTCTCTTTTATTATAATCAGCATCTGGATACAGCCAACTTGAACCATCCAAGAGATTTGTGGAAATACCTACTGTTGAATTAATATCGGATTTGCCATTGGGTAAGGTGGGCCAAAAGCCGATCAAGGGCCCGGCAGCAGGTTTTTCCCGATAATATCTTCTTGCCAGTTCATAGTTTTTAGGGTCGTAATTTTCAGGTTTGGTCCAGGGAATCATATTATCCGGCCTGTCTGTGGCGATTAACCTGAAACAATACGACTGAATTCCATCGTCCCCCTCTCCTATTCCTACCATGGGCCTTTGATGAATCAAAGGCAGCAATTTTCTTTCCTTTTCATCCCATAAAGGACTGATCCTTGCATCTATTTGATGGCTGGTAAATGTAATTGGTTGTCTTCCTGCCCAGGATTCATTTAACTCTTTGACACCTTCTCTTCCAACCACATAGGAAATGCCCGCTTTGGCCATCAAATCTCCTTCGTAACCTGCATCAATAAATACGGAACCAATCACTTGTGAATTGTCTGAAAGAATAATCCTTGATATGCTGTTGTTCTCTTTTTCAACACGAATAACCCTTTTTTCATAAATCACCTGAACCCCATATTCTTCTAGCCAATCTTTTAGGATTTTCTCGCCAACATGTGGTTCTGCCCCTCTCCAATAAAATACGTGCGTATTATAATGATCGGCAATCTTTTGAAAGAATTCCGTTGTTAGTCCACCAATGACTGTCCGGTCACCATAGTCGGTATGTGAAAGTCCTCCCGTGACCATCCCACCAATATTTCTGCCGGGTTCAATCAATAAAACCGAAACACCTTCTCTGGCTGCCGCCACAGCTGCGGTAACTCCGCTGGCAGTAGCTCCATAAATGATAACATCCTTTTGGATAGTAGATTGCCCCAAGGCATTGTTCCACAGAAGTATACATATAAAAAGTATTTTCGATGCTTTCAACAAAGTTGATTTTATGGGTTTATTCATGGTGTCATAAAGTTTAGAAGCCAGGGTATTGTTCAGGTCTTATAGATATCAATCTTTCTTTGGGGAAAGGGGGAAAACAAATGAAATGGAAACTTGCCAGGATGTTTCAAACACTTGCAGGAGGCCATACCCATGAACCTGTAAACCCTGCCAGCGTTCTAATTTTCTTAACAAAATAGCAAATTAGAACCGGTAAAATGATAAAAAACTGATTTTAGCCATTGGGAATTATTTGGGGTTTTTCAATTTC
>JBBQXZ010000324.1:0-5374 GCA_038209145.1 Cytophagales bacterium
AGTAGATCCGGCTTATTTTGATTTGGTGCAGGATGCCATGGTGGAGGCGCTTTCTGGCACGGCTGCCAGGGCAATTATGAAAGATATCGCCATTGCAGGGAAAACAGGCACTGCCCAAAACCCCAGTGGTGAAGACCATTCTGTTTTTATTGCATTTGCCCCCAAGGAAGATCCGCAGATTGCCATTGCAGTTTACGTGGAAAATGCCGGCTGGGGAGGCAGGGCTGCGGCAAGCACGGCAAGCTTAATGATCGAAAAGTATCTCAACGGGCAGATTTCCCGTCCCGCTTTGGAAGAATATGTGCTAGCCGGAAACTTTATCTATTAAGGTGAGAAACAACGATTTTTACATCCGAAAAATAGATTGGGTTACCATAGGGCTTTATTCCCTCCTTGTATTTTTGGGGTGGATTAATATCTATGCCGCAGTCTTTGACGAGCAAAACGCAAAAAGTATCTTTGACCTTTCGATCAATTCAGGAATGCAACTGGTCTGGATAGGGACAGCTGTGCTCCTGATTATTCTGATTCTTGTCGCTGATTACCGACTTTTTGAAAATTTGAGCTTGATCCTGTATGTTATCTTTATAATACTTCTGATTTTGACTCCCCTTATAGGTAAGGAAATCAACGGTCAAAGAGCCTGGTTTGAAATCGGCGCATTCAGGCTTCAGCCGGCCGAGTTTGCGAAGTTTGCCACTGCCCTGGCCCTGGCCAAATTGATGGAGGCGAATACCTTTGATCTGTCCAAGATAAAATTCCAACTGAGGGCGATTTTCATCATTGGCTTGCCTGTTCTGTTTATTTTGTTCCAACCTGATTTTGGTTCGGCTATGGTTTACAGTGCATTTTTTATAATGCTGTTCAGGGAGGGAATGCCCAACAGGTATTATGTCCTGACCATTACGTTGATAGTTCTGTCTATCCTGGCCATTCTGATCGAAAACAATCTAATCGTTGTCGGGGTCATAGGTATTGTTCTAGTAATCTTTTTTTTTGTCGGAAAGAAAAATTGGCAGAAACTAGTCACCTTGGGCTTGTTGGGTGCCATTATGATTGCTTATGTGTACAGCATTGATTATGTTGTGGATAAGCTCCCACTCCATCATCAAAACCGAATCATGGTATTGTTCGATCCAGATATAGATCCGCTAGGGGTCGGCTGGAATGTCACCCAGTCCAAAATAGCCATCGGTTCGGGTGGACTTACTGGCAAGGGATACTTGGAAGGCACACAGACCAAGTTTGATTTTGTTCCCGAGCAGCATACCGATTTCATATTTTGCACCCTTGGGGAAGAGTTTGGCTGGATGGGAAGTCTGGTGGTGATTGGGTTGTTTATTGCTCTTTTGCTTAGGTTGGTCTTTTTGGCCGAAAGGCAAAAAACAAGATTTTCCCGCATTTATGGATACGGTGTGATCTCGATATTGTTCTTCCATTTTTTTATCAACATATCCATGACCGTGGGCCTGTTTCCAGTAGTGGGTATTCCGCTTCCTTTCTTTAGCTATGGGGGTTCATCCCTGTGGGCCTTTACCATATTGCTGTTTATTTTTATCAAACTGGACTCCCACCGCATTCAGATATTGGGAAGATTGTCTTAAATTTTCTTAAATGGAAGTAGTGTCTCCGGATTTGGCTAATGCAATAATTTCTTTGTTGAAAGCGAATTGAAGGAAGGCAACAGAATCAGGTTTGATAAGATGGGACGCACCCAAAAATTCTGTCAGGAAACCAGTGAAATGGAGTATGCCCTTTTTAAGGTCTTTGAAACAATCGATAATTATTCCCTGGGCGAGGATGGGATGCTTAGCCTAAACCGGGCCAGGATGACACCGCTACTGAGGTTTGAATTGGAAGAATAATTATCCATTCGCTAAACCATTTTAAAGAAGGAAAATTAAATTAATTCCTGCTCAATGTCATATATATTGTCCCGGACACAACATAAAATGGGTTAATTTGAAATTAATTATAAATATTTAACATCAAATTATTTTTATTTAAATAAAAAATCCCTAATTTTTTAGTCTAAAATAAATTCTACTTTATGAAACAGTTGATTTTTCTCATGATTTGTGGGCTAGCGTTCGCCTGTGGTGGAAATGATGGGGGAGAAAACGGTGATCAGGTCCAACTTAATTTTACCATCGATACCGTGATGGTCAATCCCGGACAGGAAATTTTGTTTTTGAATTCCAGCTTATTCCACGCCCAACTAAGCCCGGATAAAAAGCTCCTGTATAATTTTAATAATACTGAGTTTTCAATCGAAAAGATAAATCTAGATGAACTAGCCTTCGAAGATAAAATTATGATATCGAAGGAGGGGCCAAATGGGGTAGGGCAGTATTTTTTTGGGTTTTTGCTTAAGGATGAAAATTCATTTTTATTCAGGTGTTATAATCAAGACAACATTTTGGATCTAAACGGCAAGAAGAAGGATCAGTTAGACTTTAAGAAAGTTGGAAGTGAATCGGATAAGCTATCAGATTCAGAGAACCTGCTTTCCGCTGTGGTGCTGCCTGAGTATCCTGATGTATATTATGGTTTAGTTTCAAACTACCAGGAAAGTAAAACAGAAGTTGCCAAACTGGATGTCAACAAAAATGAAATTCAACGGTTTGATATACCGATTTTCGAAAAGGCAAAGAAAACTGAGATAGAGATTACTGATGGTGGGAGATTTAGTATGTACAAGTATATCATACATGTAGATGGCAAACTGATTGTCGGTGTAGAGGCGACCAACGAATTGTATGTGTTGGACAAAGAGACAGGTACCGCTCAACTGCATGCGTATACCAGCGAACTCACGGCTACGGAAAAGAAGGGGAACTATCCTTCGATAGTAGGAGATTTGGATGAGTTTTCTGGGATTTATAGAAGAATATTGGAGGAGATAGGTTTTTTACCACCTGTGTGGGATGAAGTCAATGAGCTGTTTTACAGGTTTTCGTTTATCATGGAATTTGACGATACAGCGGAAAAACCCGAGGGTAGCCCAGTGCAACAGCCTTCCGGAGCAAAGGTGTTTTTGACCATCTATGACAAGGATTTGAAGATGTTAGCCGAATCGGCCATTCCCCAATTGACGAATCGACCACCTTTTCATTTCGCAAAAGATGGCAAACTCTGGGTTTTTGAAAACATTGAGGATGAGATGGGTTTTGTTCGCCTAAGTTTTGATTTTTGATTTTTGATTTCGTATTTATGATTTACATTTTATCCAATCCTCAATCTGAAATCTGAAATCATTATAATTCTTTTAATTCTGATCATTAGCTCCTGCGAAACAGCCAGCACTAATAAAAACAGCGGACTTTCCGAAACTAGCTTGGTAATCGACACGGTAATTTTCGATCCTGGTGACCGGCTTATTTATCCCTACGTAATAGCATCAAGAAGTTTTTTTACTGATAACAACCGCTATCTATTTAACTTCAATGATTTCGACCATACCCTTGAAAAAATTGATCTGGATAAACTTGAGTTGGTAGATAAATATCCCTTTGAAAAAGAAGGTCCCAATGGCACGGGGGAATATGTGGACTATTTGGTCTCCGTTGATCCGGATAAATTGCTGATTCAAACCAGCAGCCAGGCAGGTATTTTTAATTGGGAAGGGAAAAAAATACGGGATTTTGATCCTTTATTAGAAGGGACATCATTAATGGATTTTGACAGGAAGGTTTTTCAGCCGTTTATGACACAAAAAGAACTGATTTTTGGACAGGTATCAAACAATTCGTCTAATACCTATGAGGTAGGATTTTACGATCGTACCCTTGAAGAGTTTTCAAACATTCCTTTAGCGGAGGCTTTCAGGCATGGGGATTTTAATCTGGTACATATAAATGGGAATAGTCGTCGCTCGTATGCACCGTATGTCACTATGCAGCCCCATTTTAGTCAAAATAAAATGGTATTTGGAAGTTCGGTTTCAAGTACACTATATTTTTTTGATCCCCAAACCCGGCAATTAGCGAAAAAGGAATGCAATGTTTCCTTGACAGCAAATGAGAAAAAGGGGGTTTATAGATTAGAAACCGAGGATGAGACTGTGTTTCAGCGATCCTATGTGGCGTTGTGGGAGGAAGTTACTTTTGGTCCCTTATTATGGGATGCTGAAACCGAACGCTATTTTCGGTTTTACTATGAGTTGTCCTATGTTGGGGAGCACCCTTCAGGACGGTTTCCAACACCTGTTTCCACTGCAGTCTATCTTATGATATTGGATAAAGAACTTAATTTGTTCAATGAGTTTTCCATCCCTCAGCTTACCAATATACCGTACTTTTCTTTTGCCAAAGACGGCAAGATCTGGATTTTTGAGAACATTGAGGATGAGCTGGGGTTTGTGCGATTGAGTTTTGAATTATGATTTTAGATTTCAGATTTAGGATTAATGAATTTTCCAATCATAAATCACCAATCATAAGTTCATCCTTTTTTTGACTGTTTTTGCTGGGGATACAAAAATTGATACTAATTCATTGGCTTCGTTCTTTAATTTGATTAATTCTAAATCCTCAGCCATTCATTTAGCTTCTTCAATCATTTCCAACCAGAACAACGTTTCATCTGCCTCCCCAATTACAGTCCCCATTTTACTGATAAAATCCCTATCACTTTTGGCTCTACAGACAGCGCTATAGTTAGCGGCAACAGATGTAGATGAACGAACAATATGGTCGGTAAAGGTCCAGCCCACCCGATTATTTGGTAAATTCGCTACCATTTTAATTATGGACTATGCGAATATTTTGGTTCTGATTTGTAATTCCTTGCCATTCCTATTTTCTCGATTAGAATTATTTTTCAATCATAAATCTGAAATCAACTATCATAAATCAATTTTTTCCATGGGTTATTATTTCAATTATAAAATTTTCTGTAGAAACTGAATTGGGTGATTTGACAGGGAATTTTTTCAGGTTTTCGCAAAGGGTTAAGAAGGCGTAAAAGCGGTCTTTCGGAGCCAGCTTTAAAAAAGCTTTCCGCTGTTTCCGATTGCTTTCTTCTTTGGTCTGAAATTTTATTTCCATCATGGATATCCTTAATTGTCATAAATATGAGGCTAAATCGACAAATATGCTCATTCCAAATTCTTCTTTAGATTAATGATTTCTGGCTTTGGTCGATAGGTGAGTTCATGTATCCAGGGTTGCAAACCCTGTTAATCTGAGTTCGGCATTGCAAATACCGAACAGCATGGCCTATCCAGGGTTGCAAACCCTGTTTATCTGAGTTCGGCATTGCAAATACCGAACAGCATGGAACATAGTAACCCAATTCCGATGACATTGCTAATAACAAAGCAAAAAGAAAAGTATATTTTACCATGAAAATCGAAAATATGATTTTCGATTTT
>JBBQXZ010000325.1:0-5374 GCA_038209145.1 Cytophagales bacterium
TTTGCATGCAAAGAGGAGTGGTCGGCACCTTCTCCATCCAGGTAAATGCCTTTCTCGGGATCCAATAATTTTTCGGTAAATGCCTTTTTAACTTTTGCGGCCATCAATTCGTAATCCATGGCTTCCTGGCTTTTGTTCAGGATTCTGGCAAATTCAGCCATGATCTCCAGGTTGCGGAAATACAAGGCATTGATCACCGTATTGATGGGGGTAAAAACAAATCCGTCCCGCTCCCCTTCTTCGGTAGCCAGCTTCCAGCCAGTGTCCTTTTGTGCAGGTGGCCAATCCACTATGTCCCTCAGATTTACATCCGGATCTTTAAAACCCAGCTTTTTCATAAATGCCGGTGTGGCGTTAGAAGAACTGATCAGCCCATCTTCCCGGGCCAATTCCATGAGGGTTTTGTGTTTGAGTTCATCGTAATACTTCTCGATCAGTTCGGTATTGCCGGTATACAGGTAATCCTCATAAAACATCAGCGCCACGTGCAGCTGCCATTCGGTGGGCCAGGTGGGGTTTTCCATAAAATACTCAATACTTCTGCGCGCAATGGGATATTCCCAATCCACGGCATAATGGCTGAGCTGGTTGATATAGGCATCGGCTTCGTAAGGGATCCGCTCCCGGTCACCATCCACATAGATACCGGCAAAGGATGTCGCTTTCATGGTGTATTTGCACAGGTCCCACACCTGGTTTAGAATGGTATCCGAACTGCTGAAATGACTTTGATCTGCTTCAAAATACCCGAAATAGGCCTGCTGGGTTACTTCTTCGGGCTGCTTTTTGGTTACAATTTCCGCATAGCGAAAGGGCAGGATTACCGGAAACGAATCAGGTAAGGTCACCGCTGCGGGTCCTGTATTACGTTTATCAGCTGGTAACTTCAGTATATACAAGTCCTTTCTCGGGCTTACAGGTACTTCTATTTCCTGAAAGCGGATATGGCCTTGCGGATTTTGGTTTATTCTTCCATTTTCGAGCTGCTCCCCGAGGCGTACGGTCAATAATTCAGCTTTATCAATTTGGAATCTGAAAGTCAGGTTGGCAAAGGCAGCTTTTCCAAAATCCGCCAACCAGGTATCGCCATTCACTTTTTTAACCGATTCGGCTAAAATATTCTCCTTCAAAAAGCCATTTGCCGTAGTCAGGTAGCCCGTGGTTTGGGCTACCTGAAAAGATTGTGCATCCCCGTATCTTCCGGTCCGGTTGTCTCCATCCCAAATCCTTACTTTCCAGAAATAGGTTTTGTTTTCCTGCAAACCCGGACCTTCGTAGGTAATGTTAAACGATCGCTTTTCGGGAATTTTTCCACTATTCCAGACATCTCCGATGTTTTGGTCACTTTTCTCCTGGGAGCTGCTTACCAGTACCTGGTAGGCCGACTGAAAATCCAGACCCGAAGGAACTTGCCAGCCAAATTCCGGTGTCAAATCCCGCAGGACCAAGCCGGATGGTTCTCGAAGCATCTCGATGTGCAGGTTTTGAGGGGCCGCTGTACTTTCATCGGAAAGAGCTTCACCTATATCGTCCAATTTTTTGCGGAATGCCTCCAAGGTTGACGCATGGGCAGGGTCTCCGACCAGATTATTTACTTCCCGTGGATCCGCTCCCAGGTAGTACATTTCTTCGATGGACTTGTCATTGATGTAGCGGAAATATTTCCATTCTGCCGTGCGCAGTCCCTCACTGGGCGGGATGTTTGCAAAATCCCAAAGGTGCTCGATTAGGAGGGTGTCCCGGGCTAGCTCCTCTCCGCGAATAACAGGTAGCAGGCTTTTACCCTGGTAATTTGCAGGAATCTCGACCCCTGCCAAATCCAAAATGGTGGCTGGTACATCCACATTGGCAGCCAATGCTTTCGAATCCAGTGGCTTTCCGACCCTGGGGTCATGGATGATCAAAGGCACCCGAACGGAATTATCATATAGCAGCCATTTGCCGGCCAATTGCCGCTCTCCCAAAAAGTAGCCGTTATCTCCCATCAGGATAATGACGGTGTTTTGATCCAGGCCCTTATCCCTGAGCTGCTTTCTGATTTTGGCGATTTCCAGGTCTATGCCGGAAATCATGCGGAAATAGCCTTTGACGCTGCGCTGGTATTTTTCGGGGGTATCGTAGCGCCAGGTCCAACGAAGGCGGTTGAAGCCTGATTTTACGATTTCGGGTTGGGCTTCAAAGTAGCGGTCTTCCGAAAGGTCGGCATCCGGAATGGTAACGCCCTGCAAGAGGGGATCCACCTCATCCTGCCAAAAATATTGGTCCTCGGCGGAATCGTGGGCATGGGGCGCACTGAATGAGAGGGACAGGCAAAAGGGTTCACCCGGATTTGCCTGCTCAATGAAGTCCAGTGCCTGTTGACCGGTATAGCGGGTCAAGTGTACAGTATCGCTGCCTATGGTTTTATAAAAATATCCCCGACGGTCAGTAAATTGCCCATTTCGGTCATAGGACTCGTATTCATCAAACTGCTCAGCTAAGTCCTTGTGGTTGACACCAAACTTTCCGTAGAAGCCCACCCTATATCCGGCTTCTTTCAGCATTTTGGGATAAGCGGTATCCATGTACTCCCTTTTGATCGGGCCCGTCTGAAACGTATAGGCATGGGTGCGTTCATAGAGTCCCGTAAAAATGGTGGCCCTACTGGCTGCACATATAGGTGTGGTGACCATTGCATTTTTAAAATAGGCTCCTTCCCGTGCCAGTCGGTCCATTTCGGGGGTATGTATCAGGTCGTTGCCGGCATGTCCCAGCGCATCCCAGCGCTGGTCATCGGTTAGGATAAAGATAATGTTGGGTTTACTTGTTGCTTTGTTGGTCGATTGGGCCTGGCAAAACAATTGGGTCATGGCCATTAATACCAAGAGGGTTTTAATCGTTTTAAGCATGTATCGGTTTATTTTGTGTCACGATGGTTATAAAGAAAATGGATTACTAAATGTACTCCTTTTCCCTAACTTATGCTTTACCAACCTGGATTTTGAGCATACCCAAATAAAAGGACGTTGAAGCTGTTTGGCTGAAAGCCCCCAACTCAAGCCTACCAAAAGCACTAGAAGAAACCGATTTATTCTGACCCTTACCAATTCTAGTTTGTTAAAAAATCTTTTCCCCATTTTTCCCTTAATTCCACTGACAGGTCATCCACTACAGACCTGTATGCTTCCTTCTCTGCCAGGTTATCCAGTTCAAGGGAGTCGGTTTTGTGATCAAAAAGCATCCTTTCATAGGGTGTGCCCATATCGTCCGTCCATTCGGTATAGTAGTGGGTGCCTTTGATAAGCGTCACGCCGTCAAAGAATTTTGAAACGGCATAGTCTTTTTCCCGTTTTCCATTGTCTATTAGGGGGATAAGACTTTCCCCTTCCAGGTGATCCGGTTTATCAATTCCGGTCAGTTCACATAACCTGGGATAAATGTCAATCGTTTCTGCGATGGAATTGGTGCGCAGCCCCTTGGTTTTGCCCGGAACTTTGATGGTCATGGGGACTTGTAGCGATGAATTGAAATTTGCGTGTTTGGCCCAAAGCATATGGTCACCCAGATTCCACCCATGATCCCCCCAAAGTACAACAATGGTGTTCTCGGCTAAACCCAATCTGTCAAGTTCATCCAGCACCAACCCGATTTGTGCATCGATATAGCTAACACAGGAATAATATCCATGTATCAACTCTTTTGCCAGGTCATCCTCTAAATCTCCTTCTTTTGGTATGGTTTCATAGTTTCTGAGTTCTCCAAAATTATGATACGCTTTGCTGGGGGTGGTTTCAGGTTGTAGGTAATTCTCTGGAAGCACAATCTCCTCTCGGTTATACTTGTCCCAGTATTTTTTTGGAGCGGTAAAAGGCAGGTGTGGTTTGTGAAAACCTAAAGCCAGGAAAAACGGCTTATTTCCGGCCTGAAGTTTTTTCAAATCACTTATTGCCTTTAGTGCCAGTTTTCCATCCAAATATGCGGAATCAGGTACATCTGCATTTTCTGTTGGCATCCCCCGGAAGGTATTTGCCTTTATCTCCCGGTATTCATCCGTGGCGTAGGAATATTTCCCATCCGGACGCCATATCTCATCCCAGGCAAGTGAATCATCATTGGCGTGATGGTATACTTTCCCGTTTGAAATGGTGGTATATCCATTATTTTTAAAGCGCATGGGCAGAGACACTGCATCAGGATTGTCCTCATCCTTCGAAGTTTTGAAATCAATGTACCGGTAACGTGTAGGCCGGGCACCTGTAAGCAAGCTGGCCCGTGAAGCACCGCAAACCGGTACGTTGCAATAAGCCCGATTGAATACAAGACTTTGACCTGCCAGTTTATCGAGGTTGGGTGATTGGATATGATTTTTACCGTAAAAACCAAGTTCAGGCCGAAGGTCATCGACGGCAATAAATAGTATGTTTAGTTGCTGTGCTTCCTTCTCATTTTGCTTTTCTGAACAAAAAGTCATGAAAATAATACATAATAGAAGCAGTGGGAGAGGTGTGATTGATTTTGCCATCATTGAAATAGTTTGTGATTATTTAGGATCTATTTTTAAAAGGGGTTCGTGAGGTCGGTAAGGCCTACTTCAGCAACTTGATTGATTTCATTTTAATTTGTATCCATTTTGGATAGCTCATACACTTTAAAATCATCAATAATAAGGTGATTATTCACCGTTCGAAATGCAAAATAGCCTGAATCATAAGGTGACTCATCATACACATTAAAAATCAGTTTTTCATTTCTCCAGTATTGAATACTACCGTTATACACGATGATGCGTATTCGATTTGGTATATTCGGGACGATTAGGTAAGCTTCATCTGAAAGATCGTGAGCTGGGAGCAAGGGCTTTTCTCCATTTCCCTTATATCGGCGAAACCTCGTCTTTGTGTTAGTATGACCGCCAAGCCCAACGTAATAAAGTTTTAAGCTATCATACTGGCTAAATTTACCCTCCCTATGGGGACTAACATCACCGAAAAAATCCTTATGCCACGGATCAGTAGCCAGCCAAAAACAGTTTAAGTCTGACACCCTGTCTTGAGGGCCCCCTTCATTAATCACAGTGGCATTAAACTCGATCATAACAGGTTGATACAACTGCTTTTTTAACCAGACTGTACAACCCGCCTTGTCTTCAATCTCCATTGTCCTTTTATTCAGAATAACCTTTCCTCCGGGCTGCTGTTCTGTTTTCCAATTGCTTAGGTCATTGAATTCTTCCAAATAAACTAATGAAGGCTTCAAAACCAGGGAATCATTCAATGTTAAATAGCCAAGCTCCTGGGCAACCAAGGTGTTTTGTAAATTGGAGATTAGCATGGATAGTAAAAGTACAATTCGCATCATTACGCTTTTCGCTATTTCATTCACTATAACTACTGTT
>JBBQXZ010000326.1:0-5323 GCA_038209145.1 Cytophagales bacterium
GCCGGGAATTTGCGGCTTCGGTTACCGATTGGGAGCGGAAACGATATTTTGAAATCATTTGATACCCACGTTTCCCCAAAAATGGGTACATTACCACCTTTAAAAACAATTCGCATCATGAAATCAAATACACCCCGAAGAACCTTTATCAAACAAATGGGAATCCTTACAGCCGGTAGCTTGGCAGTTCCCACCATCATTCCTGGCTCCGCATTAGGCAAAAACGGGTTTGTAGCTCCTTCTGACAGGATAAATTTGGCATTTATCGGAGCCGGAAATCAAGCCGGAAATGATGTACGGGGCTTTCTGGATGACCCCCGCGTACAGATTACCAGTATATGTGATATAAATAAGGAAGGCCCGGGGTATTGGAATGGCAAAGTGGCGGGCAGAGAATTTATCATGAAAATGGTGGATGATTACTACAGCGAAAAACATGGTAAGAAATACGGATCTACGAAGGGCTATCTTGATTTTCGGGAGATCGTGGAAGCCAAGAATATAGATGCCGTAGAAGTCGTGACACCTGATCATTGGCACGCCATACCCGTATTGATGGCAGCCGCAAACAAAAAAGATATCTACTGTCAAAAACCCCTTACACTTACAATAGGAGAGGGCAGGGCAATGTCTAACGCTGTAAAGAAATATGGTGTAATCTTTCAAACAGGAAGTCAACAGCGATCTGGAAAAGAATTTCGACGTGTATGCGAATTGGTTAGAAATGGCAGGATTGGAGAACTTCAAACTGTGATATGCGGCTTACCGGGCGGAACTCCGGACTTTGGTAAAACAGGCCATTTGACAGAGACGGTTCCAGTTCCAAAAGATTTTGATTACGACACCTGGCTGGGACCAGCCCCGGAAGCACCATATTCCCCATCAAGAACCCATGTCAATTACAGGTGGGTGCTCGATTATTCCGGTGGTATGGTGACAGACTGGGGGGGACATCATCCCGACATCGCACAGTGGGGCATGGGGATGGACCATACGGGACCTGTAAAAATTCAGAACCCATCATCCGTTTGGTCAGATCATCCCGTATGGAATACGGCAACGGAATTTTACTTTGAATGCTTGTATGAAAACGGCGTCAAATTGATCGTTTCCCATGAAGCTGAGCAAGGAGTTACGTTTATTGGTTCAGAGGGCAAAGCTTGGGTTTCCAGAGGCAACTATAAAACAACTCCTGAAAAGTTGGATGATACGGTCATAGGTGCGCAAGAAATCAATCTGTATAAAAGCGACAATCATTACCGTAATTTCATTGATTGTGTTATTTCCAGAAAGGAGACAATAGCACCCTGTGAAGTAGGGCACCGGTCCATTACCATTGCGCATTTGGGAAATATTGCCATGATGTTGAAGCAGGATTTGGACTGGGATCCGGTAAAGGAACGCTTTACCAATAACTTTGCCGCCAACCAGTTCCTAAACCGACAGATGCGGGAACCTTGGGGTTCATTGTATAGAAAATACCTCGTATAGGCCAGCATTCCCAAAGTACGATTATGTCAAAGCCATAGCTTATATCAGGTTGTATTAGGAAATTCCTCAAAATGGTAGAACAAACGTAATGGTTACATGCCTTGGTGTCTTATCGTGGTTTGTTGGTAGGGGCAAACCCGAAACTAGATCACCTCAAAATAATCTTTTATCCCACACATCTTCAAGCTCAAATCCCACAGTTTTGACGCATCCTCCTCATTGGTGGCGTTTTTTGAGGGTGATTTGGGTTGGCACTTATCCCAGAACTTTCCACTGACTTTAAATGCGTCCTTTTCACTTGCCAAAAAAATGGAGGTCTCAGCTCCTTTTTGAGGAGAGATCCCTCCCAGTCTTCGTAATTTCCACATGAATGCATGAAAGGAAATTGTATGCTTGATGCCAATGTCAGTTTTTACAAGTCCTGGCTGAACAGCATAAATTGAAAAGGGCAAATCCCCCTTTCTACGTTCAAATTCCAAAGTAAACAAAACATTGGCCAGCTTAGACTGGGCATAGGCCCTCAAGCCATGGTAATTGTTTTCCAAGCTGACATCCTCAAAATAAATTTTTCCGTGAAAATGGGAGTCGGAACTGATTGTGATGACCCGGGGATCTTCGGATTTTACCAGCAGCGGAAGCAGGAGATGGGTCAGTAAGAAGGGGGCCAAATGATTGATCGCCCATTGTCTTTCTATTCCATCTTCTGTTATTTCAAAATTGGAGAACCAGCTGCCCGCATTGTTTATCAAAACATCAATTTTTGGGAATTGGGTTTTGAGTTTTGCCGTCAATTCCCGTATGTCAGCCTTGGAACTCAAATCCGCCACAGCAGCCAAGGCGATAGCTTGTGGAATACCTTTCTTTATTTCTTCAATGGCCTTGTTCGCCTTGTCCAAAGACCTACAAACCAAGATTACAGTGGCTCCTTTTTCACATAAACTTTTGGCCGTCTCAAAACCTATACCAGTATTGGCACCAGTTACTAAGCATATTTTGTCTTTCATATCGAAAATAGTTATGGCATTAATTAAATTTGCCTTAGAAAACCTGTTAATACATCATCTCAATGTAAAACAAAGGATGTAAAATTACTAATAACCTGAATTCCATTTTTACTTACCTAACAGCCCTACAGGGGCTAAACAATAATAACCACGGGCGCCAACCCGTGGAAAGTGAATGAAAACCGCTTTATTTTGTCATCATTGTTGCCTTTTCCAGCAACAATGATGACAAAATCCAACGAATTCTCTTTCCTTGATAGTTTGCCGAATATAGCCGAACTCAGAATAATAAATAGGCTAATGAAAATATTTTAAAAATAAGAGAAAAATTTTATTACAAATCTTTGGAAAATAAAAATTATATCCTTAGATTTATTTCAATAAGTGAGAGATAAAAGGCCAAAAGTAGAATTTTGGACTAAGGTTGAAAATCTTAAGATGAAAGTATGAATGGACTAAGGCTTTTGGGTCTTATGTTTGAAACGGTTAACCGCAAAAATACTGAATTCAAACTATCCAATTGAAAAATTGAGAAATGTAAGTTTATCAACCTAAGGTTAGGAATCCGGGAAACTGGGTAAAGAGTCACAATAACTGTATCTTATCATGATTTGAATACCACGGTCTTCAGATGGTGAAGCGGGAAAAACTCCAAGAGTTTCTTCCCGCTTTTGTTTTTTAATTGAGTTTAGTGCAATCAGCTCTTACAAATGCCCAAAACGGTTGTAATTGTAGAGAAATTTTCCCCCAGATTCAATAGCTGACAAGATCAGCCTCCTGCCCAAATCCAAAATATGATCCCCTGAATCAATGAATACCGTGCTGACAGATTTTTTAAGTTAGGTGTGATTAGGTGTGGGTTCTTGCCACAACAAAGCATTAAAATCAATCAGTAAATTGCCTTTTGATTCTGCGCTTTAAAAATTTATTCTAATTCAATTATATCAAAGTCTTCTACCATAAATGAAAAAAATGGCCGAAAAGGCAACCGGCCATGGGTCGTCCTTTTCAGCCATCATGAGACTTTATGCTACCTATAAGGACAGAATCACCTGGCGTAAAGCTTGAGGTTCCGCATGGTCCAAGGGTTGTCATCTTTCTCCGCAGCATAGACCCGAATATACCTGGCTGAAACCTGATCCTTCCAATGCAGGGAATTTAGTCCTTTTTCTCCTGAACCTTCAGCTACCTGCGACCAGGTATTCCCGTCTGGAGATACCGATACGGCATAGTTGCGGGGAAACTGCTCCTCATTGGCCTCAAATTGAATTTCGGTAAAGTTTGCCGCTTTGGGAAGCTCTATCTGGAACCACATGCCGGGTTCCTGTGGTGTTTCTGTTTTCCACCCTTTGTAGGTAAAGGCATAGGAAGGATCCCGCGTAGATCCTACGCCCTGAAGGGCAGTGCTACTGGCGGTGACTTTCCAGTTATCCTGGGGAAAGAGTGCTTTGGGAATTTCGCCTATCAATTCATCGTAGGAATACGTGGACGTCCGATTCTCCTTTATCTTCCTTACCTCTGCGACATAGTCGGTATGTACAAAGCTTCCCTTGTTGCCAAAATCATTTCGTATATAGGAAATGACGGCAGCTATCCACGCATCATCGTTGGTATCCATGGCGATCATGATTCCTTCGTATTCTTTACCTTCTATGGCCCCGGTAAGTCCGTGTAAAAGGGTCTTAACGGCATATTCCGGATGTCCCTGGATGCGGGGAGAACCCGAAAATCCCGGTGCAAGAAGCTCTCCTCCAGCTGGACCTGTTGGAGTTCCCAACCCCTTTACACCATGACAGGTAGCACAATAGCCATCAAAAATACTTTTCCCCTTGTCGAAAAGCTCCCGCTCAACGGGGGAATATTGTGTTGCTGCCAATAATTTGGAAGCCTCCATCTTTTCTATAAGCTGGGTACTTACAAGTTGAACTCCCGTATTTGTATTTTGTGCCAGGCTGGTTTTCAATAGCGTATCCCAGCCATCAATTTTTAAAAAAGAGGCACTTTGGATTGCCTGGATGGCAACACCGGGGTCTGTATCTTTTGTCAGGCTTATATAATCTGCTTCCAGTCCTTTTTGCCCGTATTTGTAAAGCGTCTCGCTGACCCGGATTGCCTGAATACGGATCAGGGGGTTAGGGTCTTGCATCAGTTTTCT
Organism: Cytophagales bacterium; assembly: GCA_038209145.1. Classification (GTDB taxonomy): domain Bacteria; phylum Bacteroidota; class Bacteroidia; order Cytophagales; family Cyclobacteriaceae; genus Lunatibacter. The sequence goes on from JBBQXZ010000326.1 coordinate 4,651, forward strand.
GACTACGCCAATTTCTAAAACCCCCAGCCCTTCCAGTGTCCAAAGGGCATGGATTCTGGTGAGTTCGTTGTCAGAGCCCTCTACCAGTTTTTCCAGCTCCTTTGCCACGGATTTGTCCTGGTTTAAGATTATTGTCTGTTGGGCCATATCCCGCCACCATCCATTGGGGTGGGAGAGGTGCCCGAGCAGTTGGGCAGAGGTTTCTTCGTACATCCGGGGCTTCGTTTTGCTTCGCTCCATACCCTCATAGGTCACCCGCCATATGCGTCCGTTTTCGATGATGTCATCCATCTGGTATTGGAGAAGTTTTGTCCGCAGGTAGCTGCCTTCCTGCGTCCAGTTTCCTTCCTGAATAATGCCCCGGTACATGTCCACGATGTACATGGTGCCGTCAGGTGCGGTGGCTATATCCACGGGACGGAAGAGAGGGTCGGTTGATTGGATAAATTCCGATTTAGAATCCATATATTCATTTTGGATATACGTTAGTCCGTCCTTTTTGTCGGATCGCACTTGGCGGATGATTCTTCCAACAGGTTCGCCGTAAAAGTACTGGTTGACCAGTTCCTTGGGCAGCCGGTCACCCCGGAAGACATCGTTTCCGGCGGCTCCGGTTACGTTGTTGAGGGAGCCGTCAGGTTTGGCTTCCCGCATGCCAGGTTCAAAATCGGCC
>JBBQXZ010000327.1:0-5278 GCA_038209145.1 Cytophagales bacterium
TTACCTCACCAAGGAGAGTTCTTTGGTTTAGAAAAACCAATCAAAACAAGTAACCACCTCTTCATTGATTTCAATTCAGTTTATAGAAACTCTCCAAGACCCAGCAGTAGGCACGATAACATTTTCGCAAGGCCGCCCCAATCAGCAGGTTTACCCAATCCAAATACGACAGCTGTTTTTTAGGCTATAAACACTCACATGGAAAGCACTTTGAATCTTTGCCTAAAATTTATGACTACTTTTTATGATAAAATTAGTTCAGTCGGACGAGAATTTTCTCAGCATAATAAAGGTAAGTTCTATTATTAACCAAAGTTTTACATAAAAATTAAAATGATTACACGTTTCACAGATTACGTCTGCCATGACATTGACTGTTTAATAAAATTCATACGAAAATATTATTTCCATTTGCTAGAACTTGATCAAGGCATGGGTAAAGGGTAGGAGCCAAAGGTTAAAAGAGATATATATGAAGTTGCCTAGCGGTTTATCAGCCCATATGAATGCCCACATTGAGTATATAAGTCTTACATTCTACTGCTGAAGTCTTTTGACGTCATTCTATCTCATTCTCTGAATTTTTCATTTGTTCAAAGCAATCCAAGTTATAGCTAGTCGTTTTGGCAATATTCCGCAGGGATGTTTCGGTGAGAAATCCCTGGTGACTGGTGATCAACACATTTTGAAAAGTCATGAGTCGTGCGATGGTGTCATCTTGAAGAATGTTTTCCGAGTGGTCTTCAAAAAATAATCCATCCTCTTCTTCATATACATCCATCCCGAAATAACCAACGCGTCCCCGTTTTAATGCCTGAACAACATCTATGGTGTTAACAAGTGCACCTCGGCTCGTATTGATCAACATGACGCCATCTTTCATCTGATCTAACGTAGAATTATTAATCAAGTACTTTGACTCTTCATTGAGCGGCAGATGGAGGCTTATAATATCGGATTTCTTGCAGAGGGATTCGAAATCAACGTATTCTACCTGATATTTTTGTTTGATCTCCTCATCTTCAATTTTGTCATATGCCAGCAGTTGACAACCGAAGCCGTGCAGAATACGCACAATCACCTTTCCGATCTCGCCAGTACCTGCTATTCCCACCGTTTTTCCGTTCATATCGAATCCAGTTAACCCATCGAGTGAAAAATTTTGTTCCATGATGCGAAAATGAGAACGAATCAATTTTCTGTTCAGCGCAAGCATTAAAGCTACGGCATGTTCGGCAACAGAGAAAGGTGAATAAGCCGGAACTCTTGCCACCCTGATACCTAGTTCTTTGGCCTTTGCCATATCCACATTATTGTACCCGGCAGAACGCAAGGCAATGAAGCGGACTCCATTCGCATGCAATATTTCAAGCACGGGGGCTGAGGCATCATCGTTTACAAATAAACTGACCGCATCAAATCCCGCACTCAATTGGGCTGTTTCAACTGAAAGGGGCAGATCAAAATAATGAAATTTACCCTTATCCGAATTTAATTTTTCAAAATAGGGTGTCTCGAATTTGTGAAAGCTATAGAATGCTGTTTTCATTTTGATTTTGTTGTTTTAAATATGATTCTGTCTGTGTTGGAATAAGCGATTTTTAAATCTGAAGCAAAGCAATATAGATAGATACTTCCTGTAGCATCATCAATAAACAGGAGATATATTTAGTTATTACTGGCCAAGTTTTTACTTTCCGCCTCATGCATATTGGAAATACCTTTAAGCAATGCATCGGGGTTGAAGGAAATACTGTCAATCCCACAATCAACCAGAAACTGCGAATACTCCGGGTAATCACTCGGTGCCTGACCGCATAAACCAATTTTGACTCCCGCAGCTTTTGCTTTTGTGATAGCCATGCTGATCAATTGCATCACCGCTGGATCAAAGGGAGAAAAGATCTCGCTGAGTAATTCCGAATCCCTGTCAGCGCCTAGTGTTAATTGCGTAAGGTCATTTGATCCGATGGAGAAGCCATCAAAATGTTTGGCAAATTCCTCGGCCAGCAAGGCATTGCTTGGAATCTCCAGCATCATATACAATTCCAAACTTTTTTTACCTCTTACCAATCCATTCTCCTTCATAATCGCAATCACATTTGTTGCTTCATTGATGGTTCGCACAAATGGCAACATCAGCTTGATATTGGTAAAACCCATTTCATCCCGCACCATTTTCATTGCTTCGCATTCCATCGCAAAAGCATCTTTGTACAAGGGATGATAATAGCGTGAGGCTCCTCTGAAACCAATCATTGGGTTTTGCTCTACAGGTTCAAATGTTTCACCTCCAAGCAGACCCGCATATTCATTTGATTTGAAGTCACTCATTCTCACGATGACATCTTTCGGATAAAAAGCCGCGGCAATCGTTGCAGTGGCCTCTGCCAGTTTGTGGACGAAATAATCTTTTTTGTCCGGATAATGATGGGTTAGCTCTTCAATTTCCTTAATTACTGCTTTATCTTTTAGCTGATCAAAATGATGCAAAGCCATTGGGTGAATCTTAATCGTGTTGTTAATGATGAATTCCATTCGCATCAATCCTACGCCATTATTTGGGAATAGCGAATACCGGAATGCCTTATTGGGGTCTGCCAAAATGAGCATAATTTTCGTTTTTGGCATTTCGATTTTTGACGTGTCAATCTCTTGCTCGTCCCAAGTGCCTTTGCCTTCATAGACAAAACCCGTGTCTCCTTCGGCAGTGGAGATGGTTACGAGTTGACCATCCTTGATTGTTTTGGTTGCGTTGCCGGAACCCACAATAGCGACGGCACCGACTTCCCGGGCCACGATAGCCGCATGTGAGGTTCTTCCGCCCTGATCAGTGACAATGCCCGCAGCTTTTTTGAGGATGGGATCCCAGTCAGGATCGGTTCGTCCCGTCACCAATATTTCTCCCACATTCAGCTTATTTATATCTTTTGGTGAATCCAAACGCCTGGCAATCCCGGAGGTGATCCGGTTTCCCAAGCCAATTCCCTGACAGATTAATTTTCCCTTTTCTTTGATTTGATATTCTTTGAATTGGCTCTTGTTTTTATTTTGGCTGTGGACTGTTTCTGGTCTAGCCTGAACGATAAATATTTCATTGGTGTCACCGTCTTTTGCCCACTCAATGTCCATGTGCCGCTTGTAATGCGCTTGGAGCAGGATTGCCCACTCGGCCAGTTGAACTACCTCCGCATCGGTGAGTATGTACTTTTTTCTATTTTCAGGGCTTGTATCCAGGTTGATGATGGCATCCTCGGGCTTTGAAATCTCTGCTAGTTTTTTATCCGCATAGACCATTGTTTTCTCTTTGCTACCCAATATTCTGGAGATGATAGGCTGCTTTACTTTTCCGATAAAGGATTTATAGACCAGAAACTCATCGGTGTTCACACTTCCCTGCACCACATTTTCACCAAGTCCCCAAGCTCCTGAAACCAGTGCCACCTTATCAAATCCCGTATCCGGATCTAGTGTAAACATGACACCGGCACAGGCTTTATCAGACCGAACCATAATCTGTATGCCTATGGATAAGGCAACTTTCATGTGATCAAAGCCATTGTCAACTCGATACTTGATGGCTCGGTCTGTAAAAAGTGACGCATAGCAACGGTGGCAAGCGAAAATCAGATTATCAGCTCCCTGTACATTAAGGTAGGATTCCTGCTGTCCTGCAAAACTTGCGTTGGGCAAATCTTCGGCTGTGGCACTGCTGCGTACGGCTAAGGAAACAGTACTACCAGCGCGCTTTTCCAATTGCTTGTATGCGTCTAAAATTTCATCACTTAGCTCTTTGGGAAATGAGGCATCCAGTAGAAGTTGTCTGGCTTTTGAACCAATCTCTGAAAGGTTTTTGAATGTTTTCAGGTCTAATTCTGAAAGAATAGCCTTGAGTTTGGGAACGAGTTGGTTTTCGTTTAGAAAACTCCAGTAGCCATCACTTGTCACCGCATATCCATCGGGCACCTTGATGCCTTGGGAGGAAAGTTCGGAAAACATCTCTCCCAGAGAGGAATTTTTTCCGCCCACGAGTGCAAGGTCTTCTAAATGTATTTCCGAAAAATTCTTTATCTGTTTCATGTTATTTTTTTGAAATTATTATGCCTTGGTTATTTATTAAAGTTAAGGTATTCAAAAGCTATAAACACTATATATCTCTAGATAAAGGTTATAGTATTCACGGATTAGGGTAAAATTGATTCATCAAATATCGTTGTCAGATGTTTTTGGAATTCCAATCAATGGATTGGAATCCGCAGCGGAAAAGAATTGGAACTCACTGAAGACCATTTCTCCAAGTAATAATATAAGCCCCCTATTTTCAGTTGTTGAAATGAAAGATCATCCCCGGTTGGTTCTTTTAATAACTCGCTCATTTATGAATTGGAAAGCAGCACAACTCCAATGCCAAGAAACAAGGTGACGGTCTTCGTTTTTTTCTTTAACAATCTACCAATTGCTTATTTTTTCAATGCTTCAAAGCCTGAAACCACATCAAATAATTCTTCATCGATCGAACTTTGACGCAGCCGGTGGTATTTTGTGTTAAGGTCGTCCAGCAGATCACTTATGTTTTTGTCGGCTCGCTGCATCGCTTCCAATCGACTGGCGTTTTCGCTTGCCAATGATTCTACACAGGCTTTGAAGAGCGAAGTAAACAGGTATCCGTTGATCAAAGCGATCAACGTGGGTTTTGGAGCTCCTGCAAGCTGCGGAAGCAACTTGCTTGGCCACTCAGTTTTCTCTACGTTTTCCTTCCATTTTTCATCCAATGGCAAAAACCGCTGCATCACCGGCGTATAGCCTGAAACTGCGTTGGGTTTGTTATGAAAAATATAAAACCGTGTGCCTTCGTGCTGCTGTTGCTTGATTTGACTTTGACTCAAAATCTCTGTGACCAGAGGAGTGACCGCATTAATATCATTTGGTACAGGATATAATTTTGCGCTGGCAAAACCTTCATCCGATAAAAGCAATTGAACCCGTTCGCCCACTACCCACAGTTCCTTTTTTCCCGGCAAAGCCTTCAGCAAAGTAGTAACAAAATTCGCCATCGCATCATTGAACTGAGCGACAAGCCCCTGATCAGATCCGAAGACTATGGCACAGATTGCATCTTCCGAATCCTTTTTCAAAGCTGCTTTTTCGCTGATTCCCTCAATTCCCTCTGCTTTGAAATACGCCACGATCCCCAACGCAATGGTGTGGTAATAGTCAGCAAGCGAACTGACGGCAGTTTCATATTGGGCAATATTTGATCCTGCCATGGCTTTCATGG
>JBBQXZ010000328.1:0-5272 GCA_038209145.1 Cytophagales bacterium
AGTGATACTTTTTCCAATAATACGGTATCCAAAATCAGGGGATTTCCTTCCGGATTTCGATACAAATTTTCCACCAGAATCTCATCAATTACTCCTCCTTCCCGCGCCCACCGGTTGTTGTTTCCCATGTGGGATGTTGCGCCCAAGATCCACAGCCTAATCTCAGAGGAGGCATTACCTCCAAGAACCGGACGGTCTTGTACCAACGTCACTCGTAGACCCGCCCTGGCAGCAGTAATGGCACAGCAGGTGCCTGCCATCCCGCCTCCCGCAATGACAAGATCCGATTCAACCGTAATTTCACTCAGTTCCCGTTTGTTGGGAACTCCTTCTTGCCTTATCATATCCGTATTCAGTTTGTAAGCTTACTCTTTTTGCCAAGATTAATTTTTTTAGTCACAGACCGGATGAGAAAACCACCAAGCAAAGTGATCAACCCTCCCATAGCCAGTGTATATATTGCGCCTTTATCCGCAAAGACACCGAGTGCGATAAATATGGCCCCGATAGCTAAGAAAGCCAGACCCAGAACCCTGATGCCATATTTATTTTGTTGGAGACTGTCATAAACTTCCCCTTCATTTTCCACTGCTTCCGCAGATTTTCCCTGCATAAAAGCGGCATAATGAGCACTGATGCTTCCCCGTTGGCGTGCCCATAGTTCATAAAGTCCAAGCAACAGTGCTGGAAGACCCACGCCCAAAAACATCTCCTCACTCCGGTCCAACTTAATACTCAAAAGCGCGGGAGATAGAAACTTGAAAAATAGATTTACTCCAAGGCTTATTCCTGTCACCCAAAGGATCGATGCTCCTGTTTGCCTTTTGGAAAAAAGGCCCCAGATAGCAGGACCATAAAGCGCTCCGCCCGTAACCGCGCCTATACTTAGCACCACCTCCACAATCCCACCCGCCATAGGAACCATAAATGCCACACCGACCGTTCCCAAGCCAAACAAGAAGGTTGCCATTCGGGCTACCTGCATTAACCGCTTGTTGGATGCATTTGGAAATATTGGCTTATAGATATCATTTGTTAAAACAGCCGCAGCTAAGTTCAGGGAGGTATTTACCGAACTTGCCGTGGCAAAAATCATCCCTCCCAGCATCAGACCAAGCATGCCTATGGGTAACACAGCCATGCACATCATCAGGTAGGCTCCCTCGGTTTCCATTCCTACCAAACTTGGATCTATCACCCGATATATCATGGGTGGCAGCATCCAAATTAGGGGACTGATAAGGTATAAGGCTCCAAAAAGATACCCTACTTTTTTGGCATTGTGTACGGAAGCCACAGAGGTATACCGCTGAACATACGCCCAATTGCCCCCAATAAAAATGGTATTGTATCCGATGAAAGCAAAAATAAACAACGGGGTATATTCCCCATTGAACACGTTAAAAAATGTATCCGGCGCTGTCTCCAAAAACGTGGACATCCCCCCTACCTGATCCAATGACAAAGGTAAAACAATCAACACCGCAGCCGTCAGGATGACGAATTGCAGGACATCTGTTACCACCACGGCCCACAACCCCCCTACGGCCGTATAGAGCATGATAATCCCACCCAAAATGAGAATGGCATAGTAAATATCAAACCCCGTAACAACATTGACAATTTTTGCCACCGGGTATAGAAAGGCACCAGTATATCCGAGGGAAAGAAATAAGAAAATATACGTATAATATTGTTGCACCTGCTTTCCAAACCGGTTGGTCAGGTACTGGGCTACCGTCAAAACCTGTGTTTGTTTCCACTTTGGGGCTAGAAATTTTCCAATAATAAACCCGCTAATACACATGGTCATTTGTATGGTGACAGACACCCAACCCCATTCGTATGCAATAGACCCCCACACCACAAAGGTGCCTGCGGAGAAAAAACTCATAAAGAGGGAGAGGCCGTTAATCGGCCATGGAACAGCCCCTCCCGCAGCAAAGAAGGACTTCATATCTCCTCCCTTTTTTCCGAATGACAACCCTGCCACCAATATAATGACGGTAAAGAGCAAGATTACAATCACATCTAACTGCTGCATAACTAGAGAATACCAGGTGTTGGATTAATTTCTTGGAAGTGTGGGAAAGTCAAGCCGGGAGCTCGGGATTGGATAATTTTTTCCTCACTATTCTTCTCGCCATACCTGATTCTGTATAGAAAATTCGTTTCGTCAGAGGCGTAAAATATGAAAAAGCCTTTTTGGGGTTCAGCATAACGTAAAGCAGGAGGCATGTAATTGCGTTGGTTCACTATTACTTCCCTCGGATCAGAAAGGGATTCTCCCATAGAATTGATGGCAACTATCTGTATCGTATATGTTTGGTCAAGTTCCAAGTCATTAATGTCCGAAAATACGTCCTTGCTAGGTACGGTTTCCTTTTCTAGCCGATCTTTTCCGTACCTAGCCTTACAGGCAGTAGCATATGGGATGTTTTTGTAAAACACCCAATTCCAATTAGCTCCCCTTTTGGAGGTATTATCGGCATAAACAACAAGGGTGTTTTTCTGGCCAGGTTCCAGAAGATCCGCTACCTCAAACTCAAAGGGAAGAAATCCTGTGTTGTTCTCCCCCAGCTTCTTTCCGTTTAACCACACCGCACAATCATGGTAAACGGCCTCAAAATAAAGGATCACGGTTTTAGCATCCCAATCGGGTGGCAGGGTAAACGTTTTTGTGTACCAACCCTTACCTACATAGTGGGCATATTCATTGTGCAGGTCCCAGTTTCCCGGTACTTCCATTTTATCCCAACCTTCAGGGTTTAGATTGGCACGGAACCATTCCTCCGATTTTCCGATATTATTCGGATCGATTCTGAATTGCCAGGTGCCGTTTAGAGAAAGCTCTTCGTCCGCCTGGGAAAGCGCAACAGAACTCCATCCACAAAATAGGATTATGTAATAAACTGTAGAAAATATGTTCAATCTTGCCTCCATCATTTTAACGAAAAATCACTTTTTTTTAAGGCTTATTATTTCAATTCAATTATCTCTGATTTGTAGTAAAATCCTTGGGGATCAATCGCTTTCCACTTAAATTTTACGGAAGAATCACTTTTTTCCACCCTCAAACTGAATTCAAAGGGGTAACGTTCATCAACCTTTTGCTCCCATTCTCCTTCACAAATTTTATATTCCAATTGAACACTGGAAATGCTATTTTCAGTGGAAGTACTGTAGATATAGAAATCCCGAAGGTTCTCATTAATTTCAAAACTCATCGCAGTGAGCGTTCCCAATGCAGCAGAAGGATATTCTTTTCTAAAATACCTTTTCTTTCCGGATTCCACCTCCTCATCCGCATTAGAATTACCCTTAAAATACCGAGATTGGGATAATCCCTTGATCTTGACAACTGTAATCCCATCGCTGCCAGTTGAACAGGTAAGTTTCCATTTTTTAGTTTATGCTGCCCTCCAGTGTCATTTCCCGCCAGTATTTCATAAGTATATTCTTTTTCAAAATCCCATTTAAAAACATCTTGGTTGAGATGAATACTGTCTTGAATGGCAGTAGGATAGGGGCCTCATTTTCGTCAAATACGGTTCCACTGACCGTAACCGACTGGGCGAAAGCTATATTTGCACTGATCAAAAAGATCAAAACAAATAAACTAGGAAAGACTTTTTTCATACTTTTTGTTATTTTGGCTAATCATCTATTATTATTAACATACCGAATTAATACCAATATTATATATTATTCGCATAATAAAAAATATATATTTTAATAAAAAGTAATAATTTATTCCGTAATCGTTATCGGAAACGTTTACATTTATAAATTCAATAACAAAAAGGAGCTTTTTATACCAATTTAATAATAGTGAGATTACAACTTTTTCTACGGATACTACATTCTATCCAGATGAACAGATAATTCCGAAGCCAAATTATAATTTATTTGAAATCAGCAAAATTGCATGATAAGCTTACGGAAGGAAAAAGCCTACGGCGTGTTTAATTTTTCATCTAAAATAATTTTGCCAAGTATCGAAAATGAAGCATCAATCGTAAGTCAACCAAGCCGTTGCCATACAATCGCTTTGGGGTACAAACCGGATCCAACGGGCTTCAAATCCCTTCGGAAATTCATAGGTAAAGGTCTCTCCTGCCGCCACGGTAACCTCCTTCCAGGTCATCCAAGGTCCATGGCCAATAGGTTCAAACTGAATCTGAAAGGTTACGGGCCCCGTACTTTGGTGCGTTAGTTCCAGCTTTTTGTTATCATAAAAACCAAATAAATAAGGATCAGAAGGAATATTGGCCTTAACAGACGAATTCTTCCAAGGACCGCCTTTTCCTATGGGTTTCCCCAGCTTCCAGAGGTCATCAATCACGCCTGCCCAAACCGCCAATTTTTTATCTTCAGAAACAATGATATGTGAGTTTTTTGATGCCGCTTTTGGATCTACTCCGGAAAGCAACAACAATCCCCGATAAGAAGCATAGTCATTTATCAACAGGCTATGGGAGGAAATGGGGCGAATTTTTGCATACCCATCTGCATTTTCCGCGGGCAACTCGTAAAATGTCCCGTGACAATTGAATAAATCCCGCTCGGTGGCAACTTCCCGGTCTATTCTCAGTTCCCCGGCAGAAGAGGGGGTTGTAAACTTCTCATCTCCCAAGGGAAGCCGCCATCTTCTGCCCAGATCATCGGTAACCAGGACCGACGCATCATCCACCACAAATACGTTCTCTGGAATGGCAAAGCTTTCTTCTATAAAATTAAAGGTTTCTGAATCTTCTTTTTTGATCAGTTGCATGGCGGCATTGAGTTCATAATATCCTGCATCAGCATTTCCCGATTCAGTCGAACCAGATGAAGCAATGCCCAAACTTCGCCGGTTATTCCCCAAACCATACAATAGCCCGGTATGAAGCGGTTCATTCATGGCTGTGCGTACCCCTTCAAATATTCCCGTGGGGTATTTTCCCCTTTCATCCTGATCCGTAAATGAAAGGTGTACAGTGGCCTTGGTGGCTTTATCCACCTTGACCCTAACCCACTCTCCCTTATTTTCCTGACTCCAAGTAAGGACAGTGGCTTCACCTGCATCCAATGCTGTAGATTCAAACGGTTCCCATTCTCCCCTACCCGATTTATCCACCTCCAATTGAAAAATTACGGACTGGGAACCCTCATTTTTCAGCCACACCGAAGTATACTGCCAGCCGGCAAATAGCATGGGCATCGGCTAATACCGCAGGGGCCGCGCGGTCAAGCAGCGATCCGGTATTGGGCCGGTATTGGGCCGGTATTG
>JBBQXZ010000329.1:0-5269 GCA_038209145.1 Cytophagales bacterium
AAAGCCAGTCTTTGGCAGGAACTATGGCATTGATTTAGTTTCCAATTTATTTAGCCAAAACCAACGCACTCACCTTGCCATCTTTGTCAATACTAATTTCGATCCCATCAGAAGAAAGTAACGGCGGTTCATAAAAGTATATACTGTCTGAGTTATAATATGACAAATAAACATCATCTGGATCGCCCATTATTTCCAAAACCTTTATTCTTGACATTCCTTCTTCGATTTTTTCAGAATTTACTACATTCCTTTTTAACCTTAATCCTAGTGGGCTAAAATGCGAATACAGCAAAAACAAAAAATAAGAAACTGAAACTGCGATAATCAGTATTTTCATTATCGATGTTAACCACTTCATAATCACCTTTTATTTTACATAGTTATTATATGGAGTCCTTAGATGCGAAAAATCAGGATTAGAAAGAAACTCTCCAATATACTGTGCGGCTCTGTTAGGATTGGCTATAGCAATGCTCCATATTCATGGTAGAAGGATTGTCCTAAGTTATTAGAATAGAAATCTTGGATATTGAATCCGCTACCCTGGAATGTCGACCATTGCAAAAGCTCAACAAGTCCACATGTAAAATTACCTGACTCTCCAATTATCAACATATGTCTCATATCGATTACATCTCCAGAGTTTAATGGATCATTAACGTACCGTAACCTTGGACCTCCAGGTTGAGATCTGAAAAATGTCCAACTCCTGTCTGCTCTTTGCGTTGTTATCTAATCCATTGAAAAAGCAGAATTTTCTGTAACGAACCTTTCAAGGGAAACTGCTGAGCCACTATTTTGACTGAGAGGGTTTTGCTGAATACCCCCTGATGATTGAACTACATTCCCCCCAATAGGATCACCCCAGGCACCATAATAGTACTGATGAAGAAACCCTTTCCCGCTTACCTGAAAGGCTAAATCACCTCCCATGGGATACCATACTTGAAGCTGTCCGTTTACAACGCTAACCCGGTTACCGTTTCCATCTTTGAAAGTTCCCCCGTACCCGTATCCACCGCTGCCCTCCGCATAAGCTTTTTCCGCTCTATAGGAGTCACTTCCGCCCCAAGCATTCCAATCACTTCTATCCCATCCATCTGACCAGTGCTTTCCCGAACCCGGCCCGGTAAATCCACCCAAGCGATTTTTTGATGCATTTGAGCCATGGGCATTCCCCGTACCCCAAATACCGGCATCCTCTCCCATCAACCCCAAGAGGTCATTGTACCGCACCGGGTTGTTAAACCCAAAATGATAGGGGCTTAAGCCCGGAACTATGGCGGTCAGTGGAGTATTTCATGAACACCGTAGATCTCCCACATTATTCCGTGTAATTCGCGCAAACTATGACCTTTCGTAAAAAACCACCTCTGCTTCTTCTATCCTCTTAAAATCACTATCTGCGCTGATCACGGGAAGACCTAAATATATGGAAGTTCCTAAAATGATACCGTCCGGTAGTTTTAACCTGTATTTATGCTTAAGTGCGATAACTGCTTCTTTGATCTGCTCATTAATGTCAATAATTACGCACTCGACTAAAAATCCGCGAATTTCTTGTTGTTCGGGCACTGTAATATTGCTATAACCCAATAATTCAAGCTGTGTAATAAAAGACACATAAAGTTTCTTGTTAAATAGGAGATTGGAAATTGTCTCATCCCCTGATAAGAGATACAGCACTATATTGGTGTCCAATACAATGCTATTCCCACTCATCCCGCATTTTCTTTTGGATTTTCAATGGATCTTCTCTGAGCTTGATTACTCCGCAATATTTGCGGGTATCAACGCCCTTTGTTTTTAAGGCTTTTTCTAGCTGTTTTGCAGCCTCCTTTTTATTTGATCCTTTTCTTACGACGGTGATCATACTCTTGATTTTTCTATAAATATACGCATTTCTAATTTCAATGGATAGCATTGCTCAATTTGTACGTTTACGTGTCTCTGCGGTGCAAAAAAAAGTCTGTCCTTCCAAGGGGTTTTCATTCGAAAGTGCCTGTCCTGACCTAAGTCAGGATAAATATACACAAATCCCGGTTCAGTCACAGTCATCGGGCCGGTATTCAAGTACTGGCGGCTGACATCCGAACCATCTTCCGCTGCCTGCTTCCCGATCTGCTTAAAACCGGAATTGATAAGCTTGTAATTCCGGTCAAAAACCAGCATATTCAGATAGGCTTTGGGCACGTCGGAATCCTCAGAACCACGATCGATCAACCCGGCAAAAGGCATGGTGGAAGTAGTTGTCGCTTTTACGCCATCGACGACCACGGAAGACACCTTGTCGGACAAGTCCTGAACAAGGTGTGCAAATGCAGAACCTGCCTTCCCTTTGGTGACAGGGTCCAGGTACTTGGCCCAGACTTCGGCATCGACCACGTCCCCAGGTTTGACGGCGAGTGATTTTCCAAGACCATAAACTTCATTTGCCGTACCGTTCAACCGTATCGAATAGGTCTTGCTGCTTCCTGATCCAGATTTATAGGGACTTTTTCCTCATTCCGTTCAAAACCGTTTCGTTACCAAACAGCACCGGGAGGTGGTTTGCATGCTCCGCTTACACAACGATTGCGGTAGGCCTACTACCATCTTCAATACAACAAGTCTTTGACTCGCATCAATAACTTCACGACAAACTTTAACACAGCATGGGAAAAGCCATAAATCAGCAGCAGATGGAATCAGAATTTATAAAACAAGCCTGTACTTAAATTATATAGAAATTCTGAACGGTGTTCTATTCCAAACTGGGCATTTCGTATCCTATCATTTGAATTATTAAAATATATAGCATCTTGAGCAATTTTAAAGTTATGAATTCCTAACTGGTCCCTGAATCCGCAATGATATTTATTGTTTAAATTATGTTTAGCGCCTAATTGAATAAAGCCTGCCCGGCCTGTAAATAAAGTAGGAGAATTTACTCCATTGATAGCATCAAATTTTTTTTGAGAATCTTTATCCACCCAATTCACATTTAAATTTAACCTAAGCCCTACATAAAATAACTAATTAAGAAAGTAATTTCCTTCGGCAAAAAGCCAATGAGAAAAATAAAGTATGTTTTTTACGCTATTATAATTTGTTAAATTTTGAGAATATGAATATCCAATATTTGCCTCAACTAATTTAGAAAAAGTATTAAATTTTCTTCCTCCCAAAACATCAAAAGTAACAAATTCATTTTGACTAAATCCGCCAATAATCCCTGCTTGGAAATTATTTTTTAGACTATCGGTATTTTGGCTATATCCAAAATTAATTATAAAAGATAGAAATAGTAAGAAAAATAATATATTCTTATTCATAATCATTTAATAAACAAAAACATTTGCACTGTTCGGTTTAGGACTAAACCCTTTAAAATGATAAATTTCATTTAGCTCCTCCAAGAAAATTTTCGATCCATTCTCAACCTTATAAAAATTATTTATAACAGATGTACTGTCATTTAAAATTTCACCTTCTCTTGTCAAAACTTTTAATGGCGGCTCTGAAGGATACCATCTCTCAAACAATATATTACTTCCATCAATATTAAATAAACCCCACCGATGTTTTAATTTTTTAACCTGATTCTGCCACTCCACAATTCTATATTGAGCTTTTGCTTTTCCAGCTCATTGACAGGAAAAGTACTTCCGTAAAGAACTTCCATCGTGATATAAGAAGTATACTTTTAGGTAACCGTTAAGTTCCCTATAATAACCATCAAGTCTAAGATCATTTCCTAAATAGTGTCTTTGGGGAATTGAAAGTATATCATCTGGCCTAACAATATCTGTACAATTATTATATATTGCCAAATATAATAAAATTAACATCAGCTTCGTTAATTTTTTAAAATATAAAATATTCAACATATCCCGTCTCCAAATTGTAAATACAATTTATTCTTCTTATCAAGCTACTTATATCAACGTTTCTTTTAAACAATAACGGACACGATCACGGTATTGACAGAGAATACCTACAAAAATTAAAAATTAATTCGTTGACCTTAATTTCTAATCCAAGACCCAACTGGTAAAAAAATTTGTCATTTTAAGCATAAAGAAAAATATTTTTAATAATTTACTTGTAGGCACAACAAACAGATAATTTGAAGAAATTTAAATGGAAAAATTTTAATTTACAAGAAAAAGTATTTATTTTTTTTTGTTTTTTTTGAAGTGTTAAGAACTGCCTTCAGAAAGTGGTCACAAACACTATTGTTTGTTAAAGTAGCATCTAAATTACAAATCACGGCTGACCTGATACATCAAAAAAACTCAAACAATGTCCTTAATCGTGTTCCTGTTCTGGGAAGGCCCCGGTTTTTGATTTTGGCTACACATTGGCACAGCCTTTTTGGGATATCGTACCTGGACTTCTTATTTGATACGTTAATCGACCAAATATTCCCTGTTCACCAAAAAATCAGGTAAGAAAATGGAAATCAATCTTACCGGAAATTACCCTGATTGGAGTATGTTTTTAATCTTTCGATTAATTTATCTAATTGCTCGCAAAAGGAAATACTGTTCTGCCCCCTGCCGTCGACTTGTAAGGACAGAAACGGTTACGCCCTCTTCACATCCCCCGTAATCTTATTCAACAAATCAACCTTATTCCTGCTTCTGGCTTTTATGAAAATATTTTGCATGTGTTTGTTGACGGTCTTTTCGGGGATTAACAGTGACTCGCAGATCTCTTTGTAAATCCGACTATCCCTTACCAGATCACATATTTCGATTTCCCTTTTTGTTAGACCCAGGTTGGTACTGCGGATAAAAAATAGCCCGTCCACATTTTTGGTTTGAATAAGGACGAGAGCTTCAGGAATATATCAAACCCTGTCGGAAGACTGCCGCGGAACTAATCCGTATCTGAAGGTATGACCAAGTAATGCCAGCTGTCACGCATCCGCATTCCAATATTCCATCCGCTCGCAGGTGCTCGCCTCTATACTGTAAAAACCAAACTCCTCCGTGACCTTTCCCCGGATGCGGTAGATGCTGCGGCCTTTGAGGGGGTACTTTTTGACTACGGGAGGAAAATGCACCGTATCTATCCAGTGCCCTTCCCGATCCAGAAAGGTGCCGAAGTTCATGACATCCCCCTTAACCGTACGGGTGTACTTGACAGTGACCAGGTAGACAATGACCTGAACCTGCTTGCCCAGGTAGTGTTTTATATCCAGCGCACGGATCCCCGCGGCACTTTGATCCTTCAGCAGGTGAAAGGGGGAGTCTAAGGGGAATTCCAGAATCTCCAGCTG
>JBBQXZ010000330.1:0-5239 GCA_038209145.1 Cytophagales bacterium
CCCATTCCCGCCAAAACCCCAAAACTGTTGATCTGACATCCTAGATTTAAAACCAGAATCGATATCGGAAATAATTTAACTAGAAGGTTGTATTGCTAGTTTGACGAATAATCGAACTCAGGTTTAAAGGCAAACAATAAACAATAGAAGTTTATAAATCAATGGTTTAAGCCTGCCAAAACCTTGCTTTTCATTTAAAGTTGTATTTTTGGAAAACATGGAAAAAAAATTTGCTCCCAGAAAACAGGTGAAAAATATCCCTTGAAATTTGGCATCTGATTTGACATATTGGAATATTGAAAAATCTTGATACATTCGCTGGGATTTTCGACTCATGAACAACGCACTTAAACCTTATTTGGGATTTACTCTGGCCACCATTTTGTTGGTGCAAGCCTTGGTTTTGCCCTTTTTGGTACAGAATGCTACCTCGGGGTCTACCACCTTGACGGACGGCTTGTCCTATCAGAATGCTAGTTTCCTAGATCATGACAAAAAGTTACCTATTATCTATGAAAGTGACCGATTAATTTTATCCTTTTCTAAGTCTTTTACAGAAGGTGGAGATTTTATTTCGGTTTCATATGTCGATTATTTTTTATATCTGCATCACCGTTTACTTACTGTTTACCAATTATACCAACAGGTGAACTTGGTATTTGGTATCCGGGAATTGAAGTTTCCCACCCACTTTTTCTGGTAATTTGAAAGGTTTTGGCCGCTGAATTCAACAATGGGTTTCTCCGGTACAGTACTTCCTCTCCAAATTTGGAGAAAAGATTCATCCTTTCTACTTAACTCCATCCGGAATGCGATTGCATTTCCGGGTACTCACTTCGTATATACATGTTCGATATAGATTTAATTTCATTTTCCATAGCGGGATTATTGATCGCCGCATTTGCCGTCCCTTTTTATGTACATGCCCGCAGGCTAAAAATAAAGGAACGCATTGCCCTGAAACTTCTGACTGATTTTACCAGCTCCCACGGGTTGAGTCTTCAAGACAATGACCAGTGGAGAAACCGGTATTTCATTGGAATAGATAATGTGAAAGCACAGCTGGTTTACAGTTCAGACACTTCCCAGGCAGATTATAAATGTATTGATCTTGCCAGGGCCAAAAGGGTCACCATAGCAGAAGCTTCCCATCAGGTACCTAATGGAAAAGGAAGCAATAAAGTACTGGACCGCTTGGATCTAATTATAATGGATCACCATGATAAACCGATCCACGTATTGGGATTTTATGACGGCGACCAATACTCAGACTTGGTCGGGGAAGCTGTATTGATTAAGAAATGGGAAACCTTGCTGAAGGATGTGGTAAAAAAATCATTTAAACCCCAATTGGTATCATGATAAAGGAAGAAATAATTCCCAAAGAAGCGATTTCCTTGTTGCATTTCCTCAAAGAAGAAGTCCTA
This sequence comes from Cytophagales bacterium, assembly GCA_038209145.1. Lineage (GTDB taxonomy): Bacteria > Bacteroidota > Bacteroidia > Cytophagales > Cyclobacteriaceae > Lunatibacter. Next base: position 1,428 of record JBBQXZ010000330.1, read on the forward strand.
ACGGATGCATCTGAGATTTCCCGCAGGAATCAAGATGTGAAGCGGGCAATGACCTTGGGCAATTTAGAGCATGAGAAAGTAAAAATTCACTTTCTCGATGCCCTGCACAAACTATATCAGGTGGAAACCACGGTATGGGCAGTTACGGATGAATTCCTGTGCCTGAAAGGGGACCTACTAATACCCATGCGTTCCGTGTTACATATCGATTAAATTAAACATAAGAAGGTAGCTAAAATGGCTACCTTCTTATGTTTATTCATAAAAAAACTTGCATTTAAATTTTCTATTATTTCCCTTACTATTAAAATTATGGAATTGTTTCTCCTGACCGAAACCTGGATTGCCCTATTGACACTTACATTCCTTGAAATTATTCTGGGGGTGGATAACATCATCTTTATTTCCATTATATCCAACAAACTCCCACAAGAACAACAGGCAAAGGCCAGAAATTTAGGTCTGGCCTTTGCCCTCATATTTCGAGTTGGGCTTCTTATGGGGATTTCCTGGATCATTCAATTCACCCAGCCCTTGATTACGGTCTTTGATTTTTCGCTTAGCGGGAAGGATTTAATTTTGGCTTTTGGCGGTTTGTTTTTGTTGTTTAAATCAACGATGGAGATCCACCACAAGATGGAAGGTAAGGCAGAAGAGGTAACCCCAAACTCAGCAAACCGGCTTTCCGGGGTGATATTTCAGATTATACTCCTTGATATTATATTCTCCTTTGACAGCATCCTTACAGCGGTAGGATTGGTCGATGAGATTATCCTGATGATCATTGCAGTTGTTTTGGCAATGGGTATTATGATGGCCTTTGCAGGCAGCATTAGCCGGTTTGTAAACAAACACCCAACGCTTCAAATACTTGCCCTCTCCTTCCTAATCCTTATCGGGTTTATGTTGCTGGTGGAAGGTTTCCACGTTGAAGTACCAAAAGGCTATATTTATTTTGCGGTCTTCTTTTCTTTGGGCACCGAAATAATCAATATGCGCATGCGGAAAAATTCGCAAAAGCGACAGGTGAAACTGAATCCGAGGATGGTGGAAAAGGCTGGTAAGCACTAAGCCTCCAGTGATCGATTGGTCGGGAAAAGTTGCGGTAAGAGAGGGCAAAGGGGTGGGCAGACGGGGGCTTATCACAAAGTGATAGCGTACCAACCTGAGACGGGTTTTGGCAGGAAGGGGGCAGAACCTCCCCTTTTGCCCCCTAAATCCCCCTTTAGGGGGACTTTTAACGACGTCATCAAACGGATTTCTTCCGCATGACGGATTCGGTCATCCACCTCCCCTTTTGCGTTGAAAATCCCGGGAAACGTGGTGTAAAGATAGAGGCAAAGGGGTAGAATCTCCCCTTTTGCCCCCTAAATCCCCCTTTAGGGGGACTTTTAATGACGTCATCCAACGAATTTCTTCCGAATGACGGAATCGGTCATCCACCTCCCCTTTTGAGTTGAGAATCCAGCGGGAAATGTGGTGTAAAGAGAGGGAGTCAAAGGGGTAGAATCTCCCCTTTTGCCCCCTAAATCCCCCTATAGGGGGACTTTTAACGACGTCATCAAACGGGTTTCTTCCGCATGACGGATTCGGTCGCCCCCCCTTTTGCGTTGAAAATCCAGGGAAACGTAGTGTTAAGATAGAGGCAAAGGGGTGGGCAGACGCGGGCTTATCACAGAGTGATGGCATGCCAACCTGAGACGGGTTTTGGCGGAGAGGGGCGGCTAATAGTGGCATGATTGCGGCCAAAACGGGGAAACTGCGTTTCTTTTTTTAAACCCGGGATTGAAACCTCGGGCTATTAAATCGGTCACCCCGCTGGGGTTTGAGATCTATGATTTAGAATTTTAGAATTTCGGATTGGGGGTAGAACACGGATGAGACGGATATGTGCGGATTTTTTTTGTTTTTGAATGGGAGAGTGTGGTATGAATGAATAGTTTTTTTGAATGCGGTCTGATTGGGATACTGATTGTCTGGATTGAAAATCATTGGTAACTTGTTTTTCTGACTAAAACTATACGCTGTTTTTCTGGCTTTCAAAAATTTTAAAAAATCAAGGCCCTGCTCTAGTATATCCAACCAGTAATGGAAAAAGTTAACCAATATATCGAATCTTGATTTAAATTGGTTTAATTAGGAGAAAGTATCTGTAAAAATCAAAGCTCATGCATCATTTCGTAACCATTAAAGACATCGCCCGTGAACTGAATATTTCAGTTTCCACGGTTTCCAGGGCCATGAGGGATACGCATGATATCAGTATAGAAACCAAGAAAAAAGTTTTGGAGAAAGCTGACGAATTGAAGTACAAACCCAATTTTAACGCACGTGGCTTGTCACAGGGCAAAACAAACAACATCGGCATCATCATTCCATTTATTACCAATTATTACTTTTCGACAGTAATCACAGGGATACAAAATGTAGCCTATGCCAACGGGTATAACATCATCCTCTTTGTGACCAACGATTCGGAGGAAAGAGAATGCCAGATAGTGAGAAATCTAACCATTTCAGGATTGGACGGCATACTCATTTCTACTTGTGCAGGTAACTATGACCATATTAATGAGGTAAGGGAAAATGGCATTCCTATCGTTTTCTTTGACAGGACCAGTGATTTGGAGGCAACGAAAGTCATGCAGGATGACTATAATGGCGCATTGACTGCCACAACGCATCTCATTAAGCAAGGATATTCGAAGATTGCACACATCACAGGTCCCAAAGACCAAATGTTTACCAGAAACCGTCTATTCGGCTACCTCGACGCACTGGTTCAGCATCAGATCCCCATCAATGAAGAATGGATCATTCACAGCGGTTTCTCACAGGAATGGGGAGAAAGGGACATGTATTGCCTTTTGGACAACCAAGAACAGCCGGATGCTATTTTTGCAGTTAATGACAGGAAAGCCATTGGAGCCATGTTGACACTTAAAAAGGAAAAAATTCAGATTGGTACAGAGATAGGCGTTGTTGGATTTACCAATGACCCCATGTGCACGATCATCTCTCCAAGTTTAACTACTGTTTCCGAATCCGCATTTGATATTGGAAGAATAAGTTGTGAATTATTACTCAAACATATTAAAAAAGAAAACTTACCTCCCCAGGAAGTTATCTTACCCGGGGAGTTAATTATTAGAGAATCAAGCATTCGAGTTTCAGAAAAAACAAGGAGCACCGATGAAAATCAATGAGTTTGAAAAGCCGTTATTCCCATCAGTTTCCTTATTTCTCAATGGCGATCGACAAAAATGAAGCTGAAGCCTCATCCAAAAAGATGGTACAAGAAGGGTGATTTTGAAGGATGCTGGACGGATGAAGATTAGTGACTTCATTTTCCAAACAATCCTTTACCGCCTGCGCTTTCCTTTTTTCCGGAACGGAACAAATAATATGTTTTGAGGTTAAAATCTGCTTAATGGACATGCTTATCGCTTGTGTGGGGACATCCTCCAAACTCCCAAACCATCCTTCATTCAGTTGTTGTATGCGACATGGTTCGTCCAAGTCCACAACGAGGTAAGGCACTTCCGTATCAAAATCTGCCGGCGGATCATTGAATGCCAAATGCCCGTTTTCTCCTATCCCTACCAGCGCAACATCTATGGGATGTCTGGAAATCAAATCTCCCAGGTGCTTGCAGGCTTCCTCCGAGTTACCCTCCCCATCTATTAAATAAATAGAACCGAGTTTGTCTACCTGGTCAACAAACCTTTCCTGAAGATATTTCCGGAAACTAGCCGGATGGGTATCGGAAACACCGATGTACTCGTCCAAATGGAAAACGGTTACTTTTTCCC
>JBBQXZ010000331.1:0-5203 GCA_038209145.1 Cytophagales bacterium
AGCGTGGAGGTATTAATATCTGGCCCATTGACATCTTAACCCAAGGCGATGTCTATGTGGCAGACGGGTATGGAAAAGTTAAGGACGGCACCCTGATCGGATCAAGTTTGGGCAATTCAATTTATGGCAAGACGGGATAAGGAGTTGTTTTCTACGGCTCCATCCGGGACATGCAAGAGCTTAGGGATACTGAAGGATTCAATGCGTGGATCAAAGGTCAGGACCCCTCTGCTATCAAAGACATGACGCCTACTTCTATCAATGCGCCCATCCGTATAGGTGAGGTGACCGTTTTTCCGGGCGATGTTGTCTTTGCAAATGATTATGGGACTGCGTTTATTCCAGCCCATCTGGTCGAAGACCTTGTGGTCACTTCCGAATTAGTGGGCCTCCGGGATGAGTTTGAGCGGGTATTGTTGCAAGAAGGAAAATACCCTTCCGGAGAAGTGCATGGACAATGGAATGAGACCATAAAAAATGAATTTCGTGCCTGGGTGAAAACTTATCCACGCAAACTGGTCGTGAGTAGCGAACAAATTGAGGAGTACCTGGAAGAATCCAACCAATAAATCATTCTATTTCATCAAAATACCCCTTGGAAATATGAAAACACCAAGGAGTATTCTTTTTTTTAATTCACGCTTCCCGGCTCCCGACGGTTTTTCCCAGGACTATTGGTCAGGTCGTCCCCCAAGTCCTGCCGGGCGGCGGCGGCAATATCCAGCAGTTCCGCCTCCACTTCCGGAAATTCACCTCGTACATTATACCGCTCCCCCGGATCCCTACGCAAATCATATAATCCCCCTTCAAAGAAATGGTTTTCATACGCAACTCCAGGCAGACCGTCTTTGCCGGGACTGAAACCCTCATAGGTCCGGCCTGGATGTGGTAAAACCAGTTTCCAATTTCCCTTCCGGACCGCTTCCAGGCTGTTTCTCCGGTAATAATATAAAAAAGAGGTCCTCGGGTGCTGACTGAAATCCCCCCGAATCAACGCCGAGATATCTACCCCGTCAATTTTCTTTGTGGGTAAGGCAGCCCCGGTAAAGGCAGCTATGGTAGGAAGCAGGTCAATGGAGGAAGCCATATTGTTGCAGACTGTTCCCTCCGGGATCTTACCCTTCCAGCTCATCAGGGCAGGCACCCGCTGACCTCCTTCAAAGGAGGTGCCCTTTCCTTCCCGAAGTCCACCGGTACTTCCGGCATGGTTTCCATAATTGATCCAGGGGCCATTGTCTGAGGTCACAATAACCAGGGTGTTTTCCTCCAGGTTTAGCTCCTTCAATTTTGCTCTGATTTGTCCGATACTCCAATCCAGCTCCATGATGACGTCACCATAAAGCCCCTGCCGGGATTTGCCCTCAAATTTATCCGACACAAAAAGCGGCACATGCGGCATGGGGTGGGCGAGGTAGAGAAAAAACGGATTGGCTTTGTTTCTTTCGATAAAGTCTAGGCTCTTTTCTGTAAAAACAGTTGTAAACTGCCCCTGATCCGGATTTAATTCCACAACCGTCTCGTTTTCCATCATAGGGAGCTCGGGATAGTGATTTTTGTTGGTTGGGTGGTTGGGCCACATGTCGTTGGAGTAAGGGATGCCGTAAAACTCATCGAAGCCCTGTTTGCGCGGTAAAAATTCCGGCAAATGCCCCAAGTGCCACTTTCCAAAAGCGGCAGTGGCAAAGCCCCTGGCCTGTAAGATATCCGCTATAGTTTCTTCATCCGGGTGAAGTCCTATCTTGGCCCTATGGTCAAGCGCACCCGCAAGACCTATTCGGTTGGGGTAGGCTCCAGTCAAAACCCCTGCCCGGGAAGCAGTACAAACAGCCTGAGGAGAATAATATTGGGAAAAGAACATGCCTTCACGAGCCATCTGATCCATGTTGGGTGTATGATACCCGACAGCGCCTGTTATTCCCAAGTCTCCATACCCCAAATCATCGAAATAAACCAATACCACATTTGGAGGTTGGGATTGGGCGAAAGCGTCTGCGGATATAGCGATGGTTAGCAGGAGTGTCCATTTTAAGCAATTTGGCAAGTTCATAGTTCCGTTATTATTTTGAGTCCTACTAGAAAGAGATTCACTTCTTGAGCCACTTGTAATTGAGAATAGAAATTTTTAAAAGTGGAAAAATCTTTCATCGAATGATTTCAGGAGTTTTCAACCCAATAAAACTAAATTTGCCTTTAATTAATAGCATATTGAAAAATAAAACGGTAGAAATTTAAAAAGTACCTCTGAAGATGATGCTCGAAATCCGTCCACAGGTCATGTGGCCGGATAAACCGCTTTCCTTTGTACAAGTTCCCGGTGATGGACAAGCCACTCACTCGGGTGGCTTCGTAAACGGTAAGATGGTTTCTATTATATCTCTATTTATCGATAAAAAGGAGGCACTGTTTCGTGAATTTGCCACGCTTTCCCACGATCAGGGGAAGGGTTACGGCACTACTTTGTTGCAGTATGTGTTTGCTTATTTGAAACCCAAGGACATCAAACGAGTCGCCTGCAGAACCCTGGTTTAAAAAGCTCGCTTTTATGCCTCATTCGACATCCATCACCTTTAAAAGAGAGCCGTTTGATTTGGTGGTCATGGAAAAACCTCTTGATTTTGACCTATTCGGCAAGGTATAAACCCCTTTGAGAAAAGGTAGAAAATCAAACCAACTCCCACAATCAACCAACCCATCTGTAAGTGGCCAATCCCAAACCATCCATTCAGCCAAATTCCATAAAATTTAGTGTCAGTCTGGCCTCCCTGAAATTTGTCCCCACCTTTTTCCGGGAAATTCGAAAAGTCAATCCAAGGCTGTTTTACGCCAATATTTTCTCCAGGCTGGTCAATGCGATACTTCCCGTAATGATGCTTTGGGTGGGAAAACTCATCATCGATGAGGTCGTATTGCAGCTGCCATTAGAAACGAAAGATTTTGACCGTTTATGGCTTCTCGTGGGTGCTGAGTTTGGTTTGGCCGTCCTTTCAGACTTACTGAGTAGGGGCATTAGCCTTAGCGATGGCCTATTGGGAGACCAGTATTCGATTAATTCCTCTGTCAAAATCATTAAAAAAACCGCCGTTTTGAACCTGGATCAACTCGAAGATTCTGAATTCTACGACAAATTGGAGCGGGCACGGCAGCAAACTACAGGACGTATTGGGCTGATGTCAAACATTCTAACCCAGGCCGAAGACATTATTGTGATTCTATCCTTGTTGGCCGGAGTGGTGGTGTTTGAACCTTGGCTGATTATTTTGCTAGTGATTTCGATCATTCCCACCGTGATCAACGAAATTAAGTTTAGCGGAACCAGTTATTCCTTGGCCAGAAGCTGGACACAGGAACGGAGGGAACTGGACTACCTGCGCTACGCCGGGGCCAGTGACGTGACTGCCAAAGAGGTAAAGCTTTTTGGCCTTTCCGATTATTTGGCCACCAGATTCCAGAAATTATCTCAAAAATACGTTGCCCAAAGCAAAAGCCTGGCTATTCAGCGGGCCTCGTGGGGGTTCTTTTTCAACCTCTTGGGCACCAGTGCCTATTATGGAGCTTACCTGCTTATCATATTCCGGACTGTTACCGGACTTTTTTCCTTGGGAGATCTGACATTCCTTTCCGGATCCTTCAATCGATTGCGCTCCAAGCTCCAGGGATTCTTTATTCGATTTACGGCCATTACCGAAAGTGCCCTTTATTTACAGGATTATTTTGAATTTTTGGAACTGGCGCCGGGAGAAGGTAGCGATTCGGAAAAGTTGCCCCTTCCAAAGGAAATAAAAAAAGGATTTGAGTTTGTAGACGTGGGTTTCAAATACCCCAAATCGGAAAACTGGGTGGTACGGCATGTGAATTTCGAGTTGAAGGCAGGGGAGAAATTGGCTTTTGTCGGAGAGAACGGAGCGGGAAAGACGACCCTTATCAAATTATTACTCCAATTTTATACACCTACAGAAGGCCACATTCTGCTGGACGAAATTCCCATTCAACGCTACAACCAGGCAGCCTATCAGCAGTATTTTGGTGTAATATTTCAGGATTTTGTAAAATTTGAACTTACCCTGCGGGAAAACATCGCCATGGGTGAAATTAAAGAAATCGGAAACCAGCCCCGCATTGACGGTGCGGCGGAAAAAAGTCTGGCCAACCAGGTAATCAATAGTTTGCCCATGGGATACGATCAACCTTTGGGGAAGCGGTTTAAGATGGGAAAGGACTTGTCCGGTGGCCAATGGCAAAAAGTGGCCATCGCACGAGCCTATATGAAAGACGCCAAGGTGCTGATCCTTGACGAACCTACTTCCGCCTTGGATGCCCGGGCCGAGACGGAAGCATTCAATAGATTCATCCAGTTGACCGTTGGCAAAACGGCAGTCATAATTTCCCACAGGTTCAGTACCGTGCGAATTGCAGACCGTATCATGGTCCTGAAAAACGGAGCTGTGCTGGAAATGGGTACCCACGATGAATTAATGGCCAATAATCAGCTTTATACCGAGTTGTTCAACTTGCAGGCCGCCGCATACCAATAGCCTTTTTTTGTATGCTTGGGAAATAATGCTTTAAACATTCAAGATTATATCCCAACTTTGAAGCCTATGGAAAAAGAAGCAAGACCCTCCAGTTTTTCCAGGGTCACCATCACCGAATTAATGATCCCTTCCTACGCCAATTTCGGTGGTAAGATCCACGGGGGCATCCTGCTTTCACTGATGGACAAAGTAGCGTACGCCACGTCAAGCAAACACAGCGGCACCTACTGCGTCACTGTATCCGTAGATACCGTGGATTTTTTGCAACCGGTCGAGGTAGGCGAACTGGTCTCCCTGATGGGGTCGGTCAACTACGTGGGAAACAGCTCCATGATAATCGGCATAAAAGTCATATCAGAAAATGTAAAAACCGGCACGGTCAAGCACACCAATACCTCGTATTTTACGATGGTAGCCAAGGGAGATGACGACAAACCCACGACAGTACCTGTGTTGATATTGGAAACAGCCACAGATGTCCGAAGGTTTGTGGAGGCCATTTACCGGAAAAAATTCAAGCACCAGTATGCCGCAAACCTAAAGGAAATCAAGAAAAACAGGAAGCCCGAAGAAATTTGTGACATCCTATCCGGGGAAAGATGTCTTGATAAAAGCCAAAAGTAAAGACAAAAGAAATTGCCACGGAGTATGGGAGTGCAAGGAAGGTTGGG
>JBBQXZ010000332.1:0-5163 GCA_038209145.1 Cytophagales bacterium
ATTATTTTTGCTGAATTCTGACCTGATCTCAAACCGCTGCTGAAATGCAGGTCGTATTATATCTTCAAAAACCTGCGCGTTTGTCGTATCCTCAAAAAACTCCAGTTGGGAAATGGCATAGATCCGCTCTTCCCAGTCGTCGTTTAGGCGTAGAGTAACCGAACCGGAAATTCCCTGAGCCCTGATCTGGTCTTGCAATAAGAAGACTTGCCAAAGCGTCAAAATGAAAAAAATAAAGTACTTGTGTAGGACCATTATCTTTGCTTTGTTTGCTTCAAAGATAAAAATTAAACCATCATTTTTAATTAGGTGAATTAACCTAAATGCTTTTTAATCCTCTAAAAACTAAAAAACTGGTATTTTAAATGGGATCAATACTTTCAAATCAACTTAGTCTTCTAATTGTTGTGATTTTCACTCCGTAAATTAGTAACTTTCCGGCAATTCTTTACTACCTAATTTAATTAGACCGACGACTAAACCATAAGAAATAAATTTGGCTTGATTTTTATGAATTAGATACAGTTAGTAGGTATTTCTTTCACCATGCATAAAAATATACCGGATTACAGCACCCTATTCCATTATAACCCCCTACCCAATTGGGTGTATGATAGGAACACGTATGAAATTCTTGATGTCAACCAGTCCGCCATTGAGCATTATGGATATTCAAAGGAGGAATTTTTGAGACTTACAATCAAAGAATTGAGGCCAAAAGCCGACATACCCAAACTTTTGACCGCACATGTTGACATTGAAAAATTAGGAGGAAATATTTCTTTCGGGGTTTTTACCCATCAAAAAAAGAATGGGGAATTGATTCAAGTCGATATCAATGGCCACAAAGTGGAATTTCAGGGGCGGAATTGTGTATTGGTCGTTTGTCAGGATATCACGGAGAAGGAAAGGCAAGTCCAAGAACTTAGGGCTTCTGAAAGAAAACTCAAAGCTGCTTCTGCCATTGCCAAACTGGGCTATTGGAGATTAGAACTGGATGAAAGCACGCTTTCCTGGTCAGATGAAGTGTATGACATTTGGAAATTAGAAAAAGATGGGTTTGACCTCAGTTTCGAAAGCTTCTTCCAGACGATCCACCCCGAGGATAGGCAAGCGTTTCTATTGGCAAAAGAAGCGTCATTTGCCGGAGAAAAAGTGTTTGATTTTTCTCACCGAATCCTTTTGCCCGAAAATGGTATAAAGTGGGTGCACCAATTAGGTAGAATTGTAGAAGATGAACGTGGGATTCTAGTAGCTTATGAAGGAACTGTACAGGACATTACCATCCATAAAGAAGAGCAGCATCAACTCCGATTACTTGAAAGTGTCATTAAGAATACCACCGATGCGATAATAATCACGGATGCCGGTACTAGCGATGATCCGACCAAACGGATTATTTATGTAAACAAGGCTTTTACTGAAATGACCGGCTATACGACTCAGGAGGCTATCGGAAAAAGTCCCGCTATATTGCATGCACCTGATTCAAACCGGGAAGAAATAGACCGGCTAAACAAAGCAATCCAAAATGAAGAACCCTGCGAGTTAATCTTACTAAACCATGATAAACATGGTGAAAAATATTGGGTAAGTATGTCAATTAGTCCAATAGCTCAAGAAAGGGGGAATATTACACATTGGATTGCCATAGAAAAGAATGTAACGAAACAAAAAAACAGGGAACACGAAAACATTTTGCTAAGTCAAATCAGTTTGATTTTTAATGCTGAAAAGAGTCTTAACGGTGCGATAAAAACGTTGTGTTCCGTTTTTGCTGAGTTTGGTAATTTTGATTTTGTTGAAATTTGGCTTCCAAATATGGCGAGAAATCATATTCGATTAACTGAAAGCTGTAATAAAACGGAAGTTGCGAACCTATTTTATCAAAACTGCCGTGAAATTACTGGCTTCAAGATAGATGAAGATATGCCAGGTGCGGTCTGGAGATCAGGAAAGGTAACTTTTTGGGATAATCTTCAAGAGATGGCGTTATTTCCAAGGAAAAAGGCTGCATGCATGGCTGGGATTGAGTCCATCATGGGCATTCCTTTATTGTTTAAAGAAGAAGTCATTGGAGTTCTTATCGCCGGATCCGCCAAACCAATGAGGAAACTTTCTCATTTCAAAGATATTTTTCGAAAGCTAGAGGGATTTATAGGATCAAAAATCAACCGGAAAAAACTGGAATCGGATCTTGGTCATCTCTTCAACGTATTGCCCGACATTATGTCTTTGTCCGACTTGTCCGGTCGTGTTTTAAGAATGAATCCTGCCGGATGCGAGCTTTTGGGATATACGGAGCAAGAAATTCTTTTCGGATCCTTTTATGATTACATTCATCCCGAAGACCTGAATCTCACTTTTGATGAACTCTCCAAGCTCACTTTCGGCGATTCCGTTATTCAATTTGAAAATCGGTGCATTACCAAAAACGAAGAAATCCTTTGGTTGAGTTGGACCTGCAATACCGGCATTGAGGAAGGAATAATATATGCTACCGCAAAAAACATTACAATTGAGAAAAAATTGGAGAAACTCAATGATCAGGTATATTCACTCGCAAGAATCGGCAGCTGGGAACTGGACCTCGCCAACAAGGACAACAATGAGATGTATTGGTCTCCAATGGTCAAAAAAATACTTGAGGTGGATGACAATTATAATCCGACCTTGACGGGAGGTTTTGAATTTTATACAGCGGAAAGTAAAAAACGGATACAGAAGGCGGTTGAAAAATTAGTTGGGGAAGGAGTGGATTTTGATGAAGATCTTTTATTGATCACCGCCACCGGCAAGGAGCGATGGGTGCGTTCCATTGGAACTGGGGAACACATCTATGGAAAATGCGTGAAGATTCTAGGCAGTTTTCAGGAAATCCACTCGTCCAAATCGTTGGAAATTCAGATCCGGCAAATTTTGGGTAGTATTTCAAACGCATTTTATGCTTTGGATAAGGATTGGAAATTTACTTATTTTAACAAAGAAGCTGAAAACCTTCTGAAACGAACAGAAACGGAACTACTTGGTAATTCAATTTGGGAAGAGTTTCCTTCTGATATTGGCACACCACTGGAGGAAACGTATAAAAGAGTAGCTGACTCTGGCAAACCCGAGTCATTTCAATATTTTTTCCCAGGAAATGGCAAATGGTATGAAATTAACGCTTATCCTTTCGATGGAGGTGTTTCATCGTATTTCGAAAATATAGATGTCCAAAGAAAAGCTGCGGAAACTCTTCGAAAGGCATCTGAAGAAAAGACAATGATTCTGGAAAGTATTGGGGATGCTTTTTACACTGTCAATAGAGATTTTGTGGTTTCTTACTGGAACAAGAAAGCCGAAGAGCTTGTGCATATTAATAGGGAAGAAATTTTGGGTGAAAATTTGTGGGAGATCATTCCACTAGCGAAGGATTTACCTTCCTTCGCACAGTTGAACAAAGCAATGGTAACCGGGGAATCAGTGGCATATGAAGATTTCTATAATGATAAATATCTAGAAATATCTGCTTATCCCTCCGAAACTGGATTAACTATTATCTTTCGGAATATATCGGAGCGTAAACATTCGGAAGAACAGATAATGGCTGCTAATGAACGCTTTGAAAAGGTGTCGGAAGCTACCAATGACGCTATTTGGGATTGGGATATCGAAAACAAAACGTTTTTTCGGGGAAAAGGAATGGAGAAAATTTTTGGCGATCAGGTAAAGCTGCAAAAGGAAGGGAAAGATTTTTGGAAAGATGACTTTGATCCCGAAAATCTATTCGAACTGAAAAAGAGTATAAATGATGCGATATCGAATCCTGCCCAGTCCCGCTGGGAAATGGAATACAGGATCATTAAAGAGAATGGTGAAATTACCCATGTAGTTGATCGAGGCATAATAATCAGAGACAATGCCGGAAAAGCCATCCGTATGGTAGGCGCAATGACCGATATATCCGAAAGAAAACTTCATGAGGATAAGCTAACGGAGCTCAATCTTACGCTGAAGAACTACGCACACGAACTGGAAATAACAAATGAGGAGTTGGAGCAATTTGCCTTTATTGCTTCGCACGATTTGCAGGAACCTTTGCGCATGATAACGAGCTTTTTGGAGCAGCTCAAAAGAAAATACGGTAACCTGCTGGACGAAAAAGGGCTTCAATACATCTATTATGCCACAGATGGAGCCAAAAGGATGAAGCAGATTATTCTTGATCTACTGGAATATTCCAGAGCAGGTAAAGCAGAAAGTGACATTGAGAAAGTGAACTTAAACCAACTGCTTTCGGAATACAAACTCTTAAGGAGAAAAATCATCTCAGAAAAATTTGCTTCTATAAAATCCGGTCTGTTACCTGATATTCCAGCAATGAAGGCCCCGCTGACACAGACCCTTCACTGTTTGTTGGACAACGCCATCAAATACTCAAAGGATAAGGAGGCTCCTAAAATCGAAATAAACGTGGAAGATTTGGGAAATGAATGGTGTATTTCAATAACGGATAATGGAATTGGGATTGACAGCAGATTCTTCGAAAAAATTTTTATTATCTTTCAGAGATTGCATAACCGCAGTCAATACAGCGGCACGGGTATAGGATTGGCAATTGCCAAAAAACACGTTGAATCCTGGGGTGGTAGAATATGGATGAAATCGCAGCCCTGTGAGGGATCAATCTTCTATTTCACCATTCCAATTACCCCTCTCCAAATGAATTCCATAAACTAACATACCCCCATGAAAGAAGCGCATATATTATTGGTAGAGGATAATGAAGGAGATATAATTTTGACCCTTGAGGCATTTGAAGAAAGTAAACTGAAAACTCACATAAGTGTGGTAAAAAACGGACAGGAGGCACTGGATTTTTTATTCCAAAGAGGCGGATTCGTTTCGGCTCAAAAACCCGATATAATATTATTGGACATCAACATCCCTATCTTCAACGGTCACGAGGTTTTAAGACAAGTCAAAGAGGATTCTATTCTTAAGAAAATGCCCGTAATCATGCTAACCACCTCATCCAACAAAAAGGACATAAACCTGACCTACGAAAACCATGGCAACAGCTTTATTACCAAACCCATTAATATGGATCAGTTCTTGGATGCTATTCTTAAAATAGAAGAGTTTTGGTTACAACTCTCAAAGCTAGCCGATTAAATTCCG
>JBBQXZ010000333.1:0-5151 GCA_038209145.1 Cytophagales bacterium
AATGCATGTGATTTGGCGTAGCATGGGCTATTGGATTTCTAATTATAAAATTTGATAAAATAGGGAATTGAAAAATCAAGGGAAAATATGAAAATTCCCTTGATTTGATCAAGCAGCTTGGAGATATTCAACGGATCAATAGCCTGGGTTTTGAGTGATTTGGGCACCTGATCTGTCGATTTCCCCTTGAGGAACTGGGTACAGATAATGATGTTCCTGGAAATTTTTCCCTAACCCCGTCAAAACTTCTTTGGCAATTCCCCATCTTTTAAGGTCATTAAATCTATGCGATTCAAACCCCAATTCTACCCTTCTTTCATGAATAAGGGCTGCGATCGCCTGATCTTTAGTCAGGCTATTTCCGGAATAAGCTGGAAGGGCATCTGCGGGGACAGCCGTTCCATCAATTTGAGGACTTGTTCTGGCTCTTTCCCTGACTTGGTCGATCAACATCAATCCGCCTGTGATATCGCCGGTTTGGATCAATGCTTCTGCTTTCCAAAGGAGAACATCGGCATACCTGATATAGATCTTGTTGCCTGGAGAATCATCATTTCCTCTGTAAGCGCCATCTGTGGATCCCAATAATTTATGGACTTGCCTCGGTTCTACCTCCACGGTGAAGGCCAATCTAGGATCGTTGGGTTCGAAAGCCTGCAGGAAATCATCCGAAGGAGCAACAAATCCCCAGCCCGTCAAGGCGGCCAAGCCATTCCCCCTCCCGGGATTCAGTGCTTCCCTGTGGTCATAGGCCAAGATCACCTCTTGTTCCTGAAATTCTTTGGAAACATCAAATGAATCAAAATAATTTGGGTTCAATTGGTAAAATCCATAAGCCTCCAGTTGGTTGATAAAACCTAAAGCAGCCACCCAATCCTGCTCGTAAAGCGCTATTTTGGCCTGCATGGCCTTTGCTGCACCAATGGGGACCCTCCAAGGTTCTGCATCATTGGCGTATTTTCTCACTGGCAACAAACCAACGGCTTTCTCAAGATCCGCTTTTATCAGTACCATAGCTTCTTCCTTCGGTACTCTTATTGCTACCTCGTAGGCCTCCGAAAAATTTTCCAGGGGTTTGGTCAGCAATGGGATATCCCCAAAATTATTCGCCAATTCGAAATAATAAAATGCCCTCAAGAAATAAACCTCGCCAAGCAACCGGTCTTGTATTTCCTGAGTCATGTTCAGCCCTGCCAAATCTCCGTCTTCAAGGCTTTTAATCGCCAAATTGGCTCTTGAAATCCCTTCATAATTGTAACTCCATACCCCGTTGAAGGCACCGTTTATGGAAGTGAAATTGAAGGATGCCACTTCATCCATCCAGGCTTGATCTCCATCCGGATTCCATTTTTTCATCATGTCCCCAGAGGCAATGTCATAGACAACGAAATCATTTCGCAAAACGGTTCCTCCAGTCCAATCCCATTCACCGATGACATTTAAGGTATTGGAAAGAAGTTGGTAAGTGGCATTCACTGAGGATGTCAATGACTGCACCGTAGGGTTGGTATTGATCTGATCGGGGGTGATCAATCCTATCGGATCTTTTTCCAAATAGGATTCGCAGCCCATCATGGAGCCGATAGAAGCGACAAATAGAATTTTGAGTATATTTTTCATAGCTGATTTATTTTTAGATCGAAACATTGAACGCTAGCCTTCGGGACAAAATCGCACTGAATTGGTCTTTCGAATTCGAGAAATGTTTCTGGTTATTGGGATTTTTCAAATTGTTGTTGGCATTTGGCGAAACAAGGATTAACCTCAGGTATCGGATCGATTGTATAATCCAAATCAGGAACATATATCCTTAAAATGAGGCATTTACACCCATCAGCAGCGTCATCGATTGGGGATAGGTCCCCATATCAATCAAGTTTGTAGACTCTGGATCCAGACCGGAATAGTTGGTGAAAGTCAAAAGGTTTTGACCTGACATATAGATTCTGAAATTCCCCACACCTTTGATTTTATTGGGCTGAAGTGAATAGCCAATCTCCAAATTTTTAAGTCTCAGATAGGAAGCGTCCTCCACAAAAATATCGGAGATTCTGCTGCTTCCGTTATCCGTGAAACTTACCCTTGGGATGGAATTCGTGGAACCTTCTCCATTCCAGCTATTCAAAACCCTATCGGTGTAATTGAATGGTCTGGTATCATAATCGATGATTTTCTTGAGGTCATTGTATCTTTCCACGCCTGATACTCCCTGAAAGAGGACGCTGATGTCAAAAGATTTGTAACTCCCTCCAACATTCATTCCGAACGCCAACCTTGGATTTGGGTTTCCGATAAAATCCCGATCGTTGTCATTGATCATCCCATTTCGATCCAAATCTTTAAATTTGATGTCACCCGGTTTCTGGGCTGGGTTTGGAGTACCGGTCAGGTGATTGTTGATTTCTTCCTGGTTTTGGTAAATGCCTTCCTGGAGAAAACCATAGTACGCATTCAAAGGATGTCCCGCCTGAACCCTGGTTACATTCCCGACTATATAAGGAAGGTTTGGATGCAGGATATCCACGGTGTTTTTCAGGGAAGTAAGGTTTCCATTGATAAAGTATTTGAAAGGATTGTCATTGTTTTTATAAGAAAGGGACATTTCAAGCCCTGTATTGGTGACCTGTCCTGCATTCAGGAAGGTGGCGGACACATCACCTACGAGTTGGGGAAGGGAAATCGGTAACAAAATATCCGAAGTGACCTTTTGGAAATAATCCAAGCTCAAAAACAACTTGTTCCGGAACATTCCAAGGTCTAAACCAATATTTGATTGCGTGGTGGTTTCCCATTTGAGATCAGGATTGCCATATCGGGAAATCAAATACCTGTCTGCATCCCTGCGGAATAAAGTAAGGTAGGCGTAGTTTGGGATTTCTTGGTTTCCCAACTGTCCCCAGCTTCCTCTCAGTTTCAGTTCGGAAATCTTGTCGCTGTTTTTGATGAAATCCTCCTCGGAAATCAACCAACCTGCCGAGACGGAAGGAAAGTATCCCCATTTATTGTTTTGAGCAAATCTTGAAGAAGCATCAGCCCTGAGGTTTGCAGTCACCATGTATCTGTCGCTATTCACATAAGTTGCCGATCCAAAAAACGAAAACAACGCCCATTCTTCACCCAAGCCACCATTCCAAAGATCCAATTCAGTACCACCAAAATCAAGGTACCTAAAATTGGGAGATGTAAAATCGAATCGCTGCCTGGAGGCATTCAAGGTGGATGAGGAATTGTTAATAAATTCCGATCCCAAAAGGCCGCTGATGTAGTGATTTCCAACCGTTTTGTCGTAGCTCAGCGTATTGTTCCAAGTGATGGTCACATCCTGTCCACGCATTTCAGACAATCCATTGGGTCTGTTTTGTCTTCCCAAACCCCTATCGACTGAGGCTCCTCCCCCATCATCATCACCATAATTGGGATTGAATGCTTTGTTGTGTAGGAAATTGATATCAGCACCCAAATTGGTCTTAAATTTTAAAGATTTGTCTTTCAATATGTTGTACTCTCCAAAAATGTTACCGAATGTTTTGAACCGCGCCAATTTATCATCGGTGAAATTGGCCAGAGCAATCGGGTTTTGGCTGAATTCATATTTTCCGCTTTGGTAGTCGTTTGGACCTCTGAAAAAGGGTAGATCCGTGTAAGGGCTGCTTTCAGTATAGGTGGGATCGGAGGGATCTTTAAAAACCGAAAGCACCGGTGGTCTCAAAAATGCATGCCTGATGATCCCCGGTGCATCTCCACTTGAGGACATCCTATCCTGTAAGGTATAGGAAAACTGCATATTTGCACCAATGGTAACGCGGTCATTAACTTTTGAGGTTACATTGGTTCTGAAATTCAACCTTTGGAATTTGTCTTTCTTGGATACGACGATACCATCCTGTCCATAATACCCGCCGGAAATCAGAAATGTTGTTTTATCATTCCCTCCTTGGGTAGATAGTTGGAGATTGTGCGTTTTACCCGCTTCAAAAAGTTCACCCAACCAGTTTGTGTCTGAAAAATCAGACCGGTTTTTATCCGCAGTATATGGATTCGTTCCGCCATAACCGGCATTGTTCCAAGCTTCCTCCACTTTGTTCATGTATTGGGAAGCGTTCAGCATGGTTGGGAGATTCCTTACCTTCTGGATGCCTCCAAAATAATTCACCTGGAGTCCTTGGCCTTCTTTTCCATTTTTGGTCGTAATGACCACTACGCCGGCAGAAGCCCTTGATCCATAAATGGATGAAGCGGCTGCATCCTTCAGCACTGTCATGGATTCAATGTCCGCAGGATTCAAAAACGAGATCTCCCTGCTGGGAATTCCGTCAATGATATACAGTGGATTGTTGTTTCCAATGGTTCCGTTTCCCCTGATTCTGATTTCAATCTCGTCACCTGGCGCACCTGTACTCTGGGTCACCTGAACACCAGCGACTTGCCCTTGCAAGGCTTGGGTGATTATCGGAACTCTTCTGGATTCCAACGCAGAGATGTCCACGGGAGCAATGGCACCGGAAATCGTGGCTCCTTTTTGGGACCTGTACCCCATGACGACCATTTCTTCCAATTCCGAAACATTCTCAGAAAGCGTGATTTTGAACACTTCCTGATTGGCTGCATTCACTTCCTGGCTTGTGTATCCGATATACGAAAACACCAAAATCAGATTTGGAGTATCTACCAATAGGGAAAAGTTGCCGTCAATATCCGTGACTGTTCCATTGGTGGTTCCTTTTACCAGTACAGAAACACCCGGGATGGAAAGTTTATCCGTTTCACTTATCACTTTTCCTTTTAGTGTGGCGGATTGGGTCAGGCGGTCCTGTTCTTGTAAAGGAAGCGGTTCTGCCTTAATTGGAACCTGACCTAACATCAAGACAAACGAAGCCAACAAGACGGAATTTTTGAATTTTCTTGTTCTTGAAAGTATCATATTATTTCATAGTTTGGGTAAATTATTTTGGTTTAAATTTGTTTAGTAATAAAGTTTTAACAGATGTAAAAATAAAAACCGCTTCTGAAGCATGCCGTTTAGTTGGTTTTAAGTAAAAGGTTTTCCTTGATGTAAACGTAGAATTAAAAAACCCAATATGCTAACAATTAGTTATTTATTAAATAAAAATTAAATATGAATTGTATAAAAAGTATATAAAAAGTATTTTT
>JBBQXZ010000334.1:0-5134 GCA_038209145.1 Cytophagales bacterium
CCCCGAATTGGCCAAAAACCTGCTGGATGTCGTCAAATACAAAGTCCAGGATCATTCAGGAGAAATCCTCACCGAAGCCTACGTCAAAATGGTAAGCTTAAAACCCAGCTGGACATCATTTACGCATGAAGGTGAAAACTATTCGGTTACTTTTGGCCCAAAACCCATCACGTTGCCCTTTGGGCTGTACCTGAATGCTTTTGAACTGGAAAGATATCCCGGAAGCCAAAGTCCAGCCAGCTATGCCAGTGAGGTGATGGTAATGGATCATACGGAAGAATTTCCTTACCGGATATTTATGAATAATGTATTGGATTACAGTGGATTCAGGTTTTATCAATCCTCCTATGACACAGATGAAAAGGGTACTATACTCTCCGTCAATCAGGACAGGCCAGGGACTTATATCACCTATCTGGGATATCTCCTTTTGACTGTGGGAATGTTTTTAACCCTTTTTGCCAAAGGGAGCAGGTTCAACATTCTCAACACCAAACTCGGGAAAATCAAAAAAGCAGCCGCATCTTTTATCATTTTCTTGAGTATATCAGCAACTATTGTTGCCCAGGAAGCCCCGGCAATAAAATCAGTCGTAGTTCCGCTGGAACAGGCGGAGGCGTATGGCAATCTCATCGTGCAGGATTTGGATGGAAGGATGAAGCCATTGAATACGCTGGCGAATGAAATAACCAGAAAACTTACCGGCGAAACCTACCTGTCTTTGCCTACCGGGGATGGCAGGATCAGATTGAGTCCCGAACAGTTTCTCCTGGCAGTCCAAATGGATCCTACTGCTTTCAGTGAGTTGGCAGTTATTAAAATCGACAAATTCAAATCGGTTGAGGTATTCCAATCATTGGGGATAGCATCGACTAACAGGATCAGTTTCCAAAATTTTCTGGATGATGAGGGAAACTACCGGATACAGGAATTGGTAGAGAAAGCCAACCAACTCAAGCCATCGGAAAGAAATGAAGGACATAATGAGCTTCTTAAAACAGATGAAAGGTTCAATATTTTCTACGGTTTACTGACCGGGGATTTTCTCAGGTTATTTCCAAACAAACTGGACGGCAACAACACGTGGTTTACAGGTCAGCAATATATGCAGGGATTCGATGAAGAAGATGCCGTTTTCGTGAAAAACATCACGCCTCTTTATCTCCAGGCACTCGGTAAAGGCATAGCTGAAGGAACCTGGGATGAGGCGGAAGAAACACTCGCCTACATTGCGTTATATCAGGAAAAAATCGGGGAGGAAGTCTATCCTACCTCCAATGAAATCAAAGCAGAACTTCTCTATAATCAATTGAATCTTGGGACAAGGTTGTTTGGTCTATTCTGGCTGCTGGGAATCGTTCTCTTGTTTTTGGGGATTTTGATGCTTTTCAATCATGGGCGCGTATGGAGAAAAATCTGGTTTGGCGGTGAAGTGATCGCCTGGATAGGCTTCCTGACATTCACTTTCCACCTCAGTTTGCGGTGGTATATTGCCAAGCATCCCCCATGGAGTGATGGGTTTGAGATGTTGGTCTTTGTGGCCTGGGGGGTGTTGCTTTTTGGGCTGTTATTTTCCAATAAGTCAAAATTTACCCTGCCTTTGGGGCTACTTTTTTCTGGCACCCTGCTTTTCGTCGGGTTTTTGGATTGGCTCAATCCTGAAATCACAAATCTGATGCCTGTACTAAATTCCTATTGGTTGAAAATCCACGTAGCTATTATTGTAAGCAGTTATGCTCCTTTGGCACTTGCGGCGATTATAGCTTTGCTGAGTTTGATGCTCACTATATTCAAACCCAAAAATCCGGGAAAGCAATGGTGGAACAATATTCGGGAATTGCAGATGGTCAACGAAATGTCCATTACCATTGGTTTGTTTTTATTGGCTGTTGGGACTTTTCTAGGAGGTGTTTGGGCCAATGAAAGCTGGGGTAGGTATTGGGCTTGGGATCCAAAAGAAACCTGGGCCTTAATTTCGGTGATCGTCTATGCGTTTGTTTTGCACCTGAGGCTTATTCCCAAATTCAAAGACGGTCTGGTATTCAATCTGGCAAGCCTTTGGGCCTTTTCATCCATTATAATGACTTCTTTTGGGGTGAATTATTACCTTTCAGGCCTTCATTCTTATGCGGCAGGTGATCCCGTTCCTGTTCCCATGTGGGTTTATTGGGTTGTGATGGCCTTGTTGACCGTTTCAGTCTTGGCAGCTTTCAAATACAAGAATCTAAAGGAAGAAGAAGTTAAACAGCTGGTGGTTTAAAGCCACTTATTTTCAAACCAATCTGCGAAGTACCGTTTCACCACTTTCGACTTCTTCCGCAAGTTGCTTGAGGCTTTTTTTAGTCAGCATATCGATCATTTCAATTCTTATTTTGTTGATTTCGTGATGCAAGGGACAAGGATCAAGTTCCGAACATACTTTCAATCCAAGGCCACATCCTGTAAAAAGTCCGTCGCCGTCAATGGCCACAACCAAATCCATTAAGGAAATGGCTTCATGTTCTTTACCTATATAAAATCCTCCTGAAGGCCCTTTTTGTGAACCGATAATTTTCTTCCGGACAAGTTCTTGGAGAATTTTGGCGGTGAAAGGCTCCGGGGCATCCACATAAGCAGCTGTCTCCTTTGCCCCTACCTTCTGGTCTATTTGGCTTTGTTTCCAAATATAGATCACTGATTTGATTCCGTATTGACAGGCTTTAGAAAACATATGCTCTTTTAAATTTAGTACAAGCGTGCAAATAAAGATAATTCTATCTTTATTTGCGTACTTAAAGATACAAAGCCCAGGTTATTTTGTTCAGATTGGCAAGAGATTTCTTTTTCTAGGGAGTTGTGATTTTGTCAATTACAGCACCTTAGAAACCTCGTTGATTCAATATAATAGGATTGCAAATCCTTTTTGTCTCAAGTTCGGGATTGCAAATCCCGAATAGCAGCGCTCCTCAAAATTTGCAATTTCGGGGACAGATAGCTGGAATTTGTAATTCCAAGAATACGTCTCATTGCAATACTACAGGATTGCAAATCCTTTTTATCTCAAGTTCGGGATTTCAAATTCCGAACAGCCGCACAAATTACTCCTTCAGCTCCCTACTCCTTTCTTTTTCAAGTCTTCTGAAATACCTTCTGAATAAAAAATTGCTCCGCATGGCTTCCATGTTTTCATTAAGTCTTATTGTACTCATTTCCAGGTTCACCATGCTGTTTGCCAGCGACTCTCTAAAAGAAGTGTCTTTAAGGATTAAACCAGCTGTACCTTCTCCCGCTTCCAGGTTATCAATTAGTTCATTGACAGTACTGATTATGCCGGCAGCTTTGTTGCTGGAAGCTTTTATCTTTTCCAGAGAAATCGACAATTCATCGGCAAGTTCCTTGTCTGTAAACAGTTTCTGAACCAAGCCCTCCCCTTCTCTCAAGTTGCCCATAAATTTATTCCCTTCATCTGCCAGAGCTACTGCTTTGGAAGCCGCAAGTTTAAGTTCACCTACCGCCTCCTTTATATCACCCGTTAAGACTGAGTCCGAAAGCAATGCCCAAAGGCTTTCGCTTCTATTTAATTTCTCAGTGATTTCAAACAGGTTTTCAGTTGTTTTTTCAACAAATTCACTGCTTGACCCCATCCGTTGCATCATGTCATCGGTGCTGACAGCCAGGGAGGCATAAATCACATCCCCTTCTTCCACAATTTCGGCATCTCCCAGTTGGGGTATGATCTGAATGATTTTATTGCCCATCAGGCCGTCTGTGCTGATGGAGGTAAGTGCATTTTTCTTGATAAAGGGAATCATACGTTTTTGAACATACATCTGAACGTATATCGAAGAATCATTGTCCATTACAATGGATTTTACAGTACCCACATCAAGACCTTTGAAGCGCACATTGTTACCTGGCACAAGCCCGTTGACATTTTCAACCATTGCGGTGATGGTGATGGAAGCTCCGAACATATTCTGGTTCTTTCCGATCATGTAAAGGGTAAATACCAGAAACAAGATTCCCGCGATAACTAAACCGCCAAGTTTTGTACTCTCTATGTTTTTCTTTGTTTTCATACTCATTCAAAAAACTCTTTTATTCTGGGATCTGTCGATTTACTGAGCGCATCATAGGTGTCATTCGCATAGCAGGTGCCATCAATCAACATAATAACACGGTTTGAGGTGATTTTTATGCAGTTAAGATCATGTGAAATGATCACCGAGGTAGCATTGTATTTTTTTTGAACACTGAGCATCAGTTGACTGATTTCCCTGGATGTAATCGGATCAAGGCCTGTTGTAGGTTCATCATATAGGATGACTTTCGGTTTTAAAATCAGCGATCTGGCCAGTGCTACACGCTTCTTCATACCGCCTGAAAGCTCGGAAGGCATCATATCGATCGTATGCAAAAGCCCTACATCTTCCAGTGCTTCTTTCACGGCCGCTTCCGCCCCTGAAGCCCGCTTTTCTTTCGTCCAATGGATACGTAGTGGAAATTCCAGGTTTTCACGCACGGTCATGGAATCGTACAGCGCATTACTCTGAAAGAGAAAGCCAACCTTTGCCCGCAACCCATCCAGTTCATCTTGCTCCAACTCTTGGATGGGACTCTCCAAAACTACTATTTCGCCCTCATCCACTTGGATCAGGCTGATGATACATTTGATCAAAACAGATTTCCCAGAGCCTGATTTTCCAAGAATTACCAGGTTTTCACCTGGATAAACCGACATCGAAAAGTCCCTGAGAACGTGGTTATCCCCAAAGGATTTGTTGACATGCCTTACTTCAATTACCGGGTTTTTCAACACTGTCTCCATCTTATACTATGTCAGCCCCAATAAGTCAGTCACTTGAACTGCGATCAGATCAAGGATAAATACCATCAAGGAAGCCACAATCACAGCGGTAGTTGCCGATTTTCCTACTCCCTCGGTTCCTTTTTGGGAATTGAATCCCTTATAACATCCCACTACACCGATGGCAAACCCGAAGAAAAAGGTCTTGACCAAAGAGGGTATCACATCTCCATAAGATAATGCATCAAATACCTGGAACCAATACAGGTGCCAACTCACCTGCCCCCGGATATTGACACCGAGATAACCTCCATATAATGAAATCGCATTGGCCAAGCTGGACAGCAA
>JBBQXZ010000335.1:0-5117 GCA_038209145.1 Cytophagales bacterium
GCTCCAAGCCGTAGGTTGTCGACTTTGGAGAAATAATATTCTAAGTTGATCCCGCCGCAGACAGGTGCCACGGCCTTTAAGATGCCAAATAAGTATGTGCCTTCCGGGTCAATGCTGTGGTCGTAGGAATTGAGAAATGCCCGCTTGTCCAAAAAAAGATGCCGGTTGTTTTCCCGCTTGCCGACTACGCACAGGGCATTGCTTGCATGGTTCCATTCCGGGCGGGGTTCAAAGAGTGACATGGCACGGAGCTTTACTTGGGCGTGTACCTTTTTGGCTTCCTGTTTGGAATCAACGGTGTGGAACCTCCTAGACCTTTCCTTGGCGTTGTAATCCAAAGCAGTCTCGAAAACTGTCAGATTCTGCCCATGAAGTATCAGATTTTCTACTGTAAGCACTTCCAAATCATAAAATTCCATTTCGTCCTTGGTCGTATCGTGCAATCCTCCGATAAACTGGGTGCTGTCCGGTATGAAAACTCCGCGTTCAGCAAGTAGCAGCCGCACATCCGGACGATTGCCTATTTGTGCGGCCACCCGGGCATTGACCGAACCGGCACGTCCGCTGCAAGCGCCGCAGTCATAACCCGCATAGTGGGTATTGTTCACCGAGCTCGCACCATGTCCCATGATATATACAATTGGGGCAAAATCAGTTATCAAGCCGATACTTTTTAGTAGACCTTCCATGGCTCCTGCCATTTCGGCTACGGTAAAGCCCACCTGTAGACCGTAATGTTTGTGTTCGGAATTTTTGCAGGATACGGTCAATTTGCCAAGGGGATCCATGTGGTGGAAGGAAGACACCATCGCCGATGTTTCAGCCGGAAGAAAGATGCTTTTGGCAAGTTTCAAGGCCGACCAGAAACCCATTGTCTGAGATATGACCCATCCACCAAAGATGCCTTTGGTGTGCTTGCTGAAATGAGCATCCTTTTGATGGCGGAGCTTTGATTCACTTTCCTTGATTACGTGGGCGGGTGTGACAGGGGCTGGGCAGACTTTCGTCATAAACTTCCCATGCTCCGGCTGGAAGTAAAAGGGAAGGTTGAAAAAGCCCGCAGTGCCAAAGGTTTGTGCTTCCGGAGCAAACCGTTCCACATACCTGCGGATAGAACAGCATCGGTCATCGATACAGAAAAGTGCCTGAAAGGATGGTGTAATGAGCTTTTTCTCCTTATATGGAGTCGATTGGAGCCCTTTGATCACTTGGTCGTAGTAGGTCCATTCCATAGCCTCCTGCCACAGTTTATGGATTTCAAATACTTCCGAGTAGAGGGGTGCTTCCATTATTCCAGGAAGGTTATTTGGAATGAAATCGCCCAAGGCTTTCCAGCGGGTACCCAGTCTTCGGTCCAGTGCGTCGATTTCCAGAATACATTCCAGAAAAATCAAATCATTTAAGGAAATGATTCTTTTGTCCAATAGGGAATTTGGCTGTTGCTCTAAAACAGCTACCATCCCCGACCAACCCGGATGGGCAAATTGCTGGTCAAAAAGATACTGCGCGTACCGATCTTTATTACCTACCAGGATGTCCAGCAAGTCTTCTACTCTGGTTTGGGTGTTGAAGAACAGTTGTCTGGCTCTTTCGCTTTTTATAAATGTGCTAAAGCTGCTTTTTTCAAGCGTTCTTATGCTGGCCAGAAATCCTTTTGACGCTACCGGAAAATTCCAAATCGCAATACCCTGGTCTAAATATACACTTACTATGCGGAAGAGGTTTTGATGGACTTCTTTGTCTAAGTTGAGGTTAAAATGTTTTTTCCAAAGGACTCTCAGCTGTCCTATTTTCGGTTCAGGGAATTCCGGTAAAGTACTGTGAAGGAGGATATTTCTCCAATGGGAAAGTTCATCAGCCCCTTTTTGATCTATAATGATCCTGTCCAAAATGGCAGAATTTATTTTTTTCTGGTGATATAGTTCCCGGTACTTTTCAAGTCCCCAGTAGACAGAAAACCCAAAATTTTCCGAAGCCATGTGAACTGCTTCGTGAAATGGAAGGTGTTGGAACGCATGAAGCGTATTGTGATGGACAAAATCTTTGAGAGGTGCCTGCGAAGGCAAATAATGACCCAATTCATGCAAAGTATGCTGAAGGTCAAAAGACACATGATGCGTCATGACAAGAATAATTAAGGAGGAAGAAATAAAACAATAAATTGCCTACAAGAAGATTTTTAGGCCAATAAAAAATCAGGAAAGGTGCAACCTTAAGTTTTGAAAAAGCAAATAAAGAGGTACTTTCAAAAATGAGGCAATACAATCCGCTGAGAAAAACCCTTCTTCTTCTAAAGTATAGTGTGCCCTAGATAAAATGCACGTTGATGTATTAAAGCTGAATTTGTCCGAGGATCCGTCCTTTTTATCTTCTTTCGATTCCTCAATTTCCTCAGCTTCAATTCCAACTAGGAATGGGAATTCTTTTTCGGACCAGTCGGAATTTGGAGACTGCAGTATTTCCTGTTGCGGGAATTTCGGAGAAGGAATGATCGCCGAAATAGATTCTATGGACGTTACTGCCGATAAGATTAAAAAAAATATAGCCATGCCATTTATATGTAAAAACCAACGTATGGTTTTATACAGTTTGTTTTTGGAATGGACATTACCTAGATTCATAAAATTTCTAACCATCGCAAATGTACAATTAGTTTTTTTTAATTGGCAACAGTTTATTGATAATAATTAGGTGGTAGCTGAAAGATACTGACTAAAATTTTTTCAAACTATTTCTTATCACAAGCGGATTACGTATTCTTGTGTTGTACTGTATCCTGTCCAACACAAAATAGCATGAAAATCCTTTTTACCCAGATTAGTTTCTTTTTGAAAAATAAACCCGAGAAGCGAAATTTACTGCTGCTTATTAAGCTTACCGCAGTACTGCTTGCGATTATTTTAGTTTTTACGATATGCTTTCATCTTTTGATGGTTCGGGAAGGAAAGGAGTTTTCTTGGATTACCGGCTTTTACTGGACCCTTACCGTCATGTCTACTTTGGGATTTGGGGATATTACTTTTGACGGTGACCTGGGTAGGTCTTTCAGTATCTTGGTCTTGATGACAGGGATGCTTTTTCTGTTGATTCTGTTTCCTTTTACCTTTATCAATTTCTTCTATTCCCCTTGGATGAAGGCGCAGGAGCAAGCTAGAGTGCCGAGGAAGTTACCGGATTCTATCAAAGGCCACGTGGTGCTTACCAAATTTGATCCTGTGGCAGAGGCACTTATCAAAAAGCTCAAGCGGATAAATTTTCCTTATGTGGTTCTGGTCAAGGACTATGCCGAGGGATTACGTCTTCGGGAGATGGACATAGACGTGATGTTGGGAGACTTGGACGATCCCGAAACCTACCGGCAGCTTCATGTGCAGCAGGCTGCCCTTGTTGCCACTACTGCCTCGGACGTGGTAAATACCGGGGTAGCCTTTACCGTCAGGGAGGTTTGCACCAAGGTACCCATTTTGGCCACTTGCAATGTCGAAGCCTCTGAGGATATACTCCAACTTGCCGGGTGTAATCATGTCATCCGACTGGGTGAAATTATGGGAATTTTCCTTGCAAGAAGGGCCAGTGGCGGAGATGCGTCCGCACAGATCATCGGAGAGTTTGGTGCCCTCAAAATTGCGGAAGCTTCTGTAAAGGGTTCTTCGCTAGTTGGGAAACAATTAAGCCAAACGGGTCTTAGGGCGAGCGTGGGTGTAAACGTATTGGGGGTGTGGGAGCGCGGTAAATTTGAAGCTGCCCAACCGGACACTCTTATTAATAAAAACACCGTATTGGTATTGGCGGGCTCATCCAAGCAGATCGAATTATATAACAAAAACTTCTGTGTCAAAAAACTGAAAACCGCTCCGTTACTTATTATTGGTGGAGGCAGGGTTGGACGTGCAACCGGGAAGGCTTTACTGGCCAGGGGCTTGGACTACCGGATTGTGGAGAAGCTGCCCGACAGGATACTTAACAAGGAGAAGTACATTTACGGGGATGCGGCGGAATATGAGGTGCTGCTAAAGGCGGGTATTGATCAAGCTCCCTGTACGATTATTTCCACCCATGACGATGATGTGAATGTCTACCTAACTGTCTATTGCCGCAAGTTACGGCCCGACATGCAGGTGATTTCCCGGTCCACCCAGGAGAGAAACCTGGCCACCATGCACCGGGCGGGTGCGGATTTTGTCTTGTCTTATGCATCCATGGGTGCCAATTCAATCCTGAACCTGCTTAAAAGAAGCGACACGCTGATGGTGGCGGAGGGATTGGATTTGATCAAAGTAAAAGCTCCCGAACAACTGGTCGGAAAGAGTATTGCCGAAAGTAATATCCGGAAAGAAACAGGCTGTACCATCATTGCCATCAAAAGTACGGAAGGCATGAAAATAAACCCCGAACCTTCGGAAATCATATCTGAGGGAGTAGAACTGATATTGATTGGCACCGTCGAAGCGGAAAATAAGTTCTTTAAGGAGTTTGGAACTTGATGAGAAGGAAACCCCGGCATGGATACAGACAGGGCCTATGTATTTACTACTCCCAGTTACGGGGCAATAGTATATGATCCGTACCGAAACATCTACTACCGAACAGCCCGTCACTTAATAAAAGAATTGAAGGACGATTCGGAATCTTACGACCAGCCTTTTTCCATCCTAATCTTGGATGAGGATTTCAAAATATTGGGAGAGACCCTTTTCCCTGGGGAGCGGTATAATCCCAACCAGTTTTTCATTACGGAAGATGGCCTGTATCTTTCCACCAACAATGACAAAAATCCGGAACTCCAGGAAGATGTTCTTTCTTTTAAATTGTTTGAAGTGGAAGGGATAAACTAAACTATGTCATTTAACTCCTATCAATTACCCCCTGACCAAATACCCGAAGTATTGGAAAGTGCGTGAACTTGCAGGATCTTGGGGGTAAGCTCCATCCTGTCGACACCGTTGACCTCCAGCAGTACCTCATAATAGTCCGGCACTTCTCCCAAAACCTCAACCATTTCGGACTTCAACTCTTCCAGCAAACGGGGATCGGTAAAGCATTTGAGACTTTGCGTGGCCCCGGTATCCCAAATCCCTCCAAAAAGATACACCGTATTGTTGTTGGGTCCCGGGAAC